>JAQBOH010000197.1 GCA_028288125.1 Mucilaginibacter sp. | reverse complement strand
TGATTGGCAATTATACAAAAACAAATCAGGTGGGCGTGCTGGGCACAAAAGGTACCGTTCAATCCGGCTCATATGTGATTGAGATCGCACATTTTTTTCCGGATATAAAAGTTTACCAGCAGGCGTGCCCGCTTTGGGTGCCGCTGATCGAGAATGGTGAATACGACAAGCCGGGCGCCGATTATTTCGTTCAAAGATACCTCGACCAACTTTTATCGCAATCGCCGGACATTGATACGCTGCTGCTTGGCTGTACCCATTACCCGCTGTTGATCAAAAAGATACGGCAATACCTGCCGGAGCATATCAAGATCGTATCGCAGGGCGAAATTGTTGCCGACAGCCTTGTTGATTATCTGGACCGCCACCCCGAAATAGAAAATAACTTAAGCACAACCGGCGCCCAGCATTTTTTTACTACCACAGATGATACCGCAGATTTTGATCATTATGCCAGGTTATTCTTTCCGGCGCCTGTCAAATCAGCATTTGCTGACATCAGGTGTTGATTATCTGTAAAGCTTAACGTTTGATTTTGTCAATATAAAAGTAGCTCAATCCGCTCGCCGGGTATTCTTTCTCCAGTTTTGTTTGCAATATTTTGTAGACCCTTATTTCGCTATATGGCGCAGAATTCATTTCTGTCAAAGCCCAGTGCTGAATATTGATCACTGCACTACCCTTACAATTGTTCAAACTGTTATACTGGAAAAATCTTTTTAATGGCCGACATTTGGCGGTATCGCTGATGCAAATGATCATTTTAGGCGTCCTTTCTGAATATATGCTGGATGATAAATAATAATCCCAGCAGTCAATAAAATTTAAAGCCGGTAAAACACCCCACGCAATAAATACCAATTTATTCCACCCGGCGAAGATTGGCCCAAAGGTGAATCTATCTCCATTTTTCCTTAAAAAAAGTGTATATAAATAGAGTATCATAGCCACATTCCACGGCCATACAATTTCGTTATATCTTAAACCAAGCGGACCTAATAATATCAGGATAAACAGGTGCATCAAAATTAAAACCGTTGCTGCCGTTTTTTGTATCCCCGGAAATAGCAAGCCAAGCCCTGCAACCAGTTCAACTATGCCAGCAAGGTAACCGCTATAATATAGCAAATGCCGGCCTGCAACTTGCGGGGGAAGTTTAAAAAACGACCTCAGTATCACTTTGGTCCACATAACATGGACGAAAGCTTCATTGAGCTTACTAAGCCCGCTATAAAAATAAGTGGATGCCAAAATAAATATAACCGCGGCAGGGATAATCTTTTGGCTGTTTCTGTTTATTATAAAAATAAAAATGATGAACATATATTGGTACTCGTAAGGCTGCAGCCTGCTTTGATCAAAGAGGCACGAAAATATCTCGGCTGCTAATAAACCGATCAGCACCCACTTATTTTTATTGGGAAAAAGAAGCATTACGATGAATAATACCTGTAATAAAAATAGGACGAGATGCACCGCCGGAGAGATATGATCAAAGCTTTCAAAAAGAGGGGCTGTAGGAAACAACCTGTAAGTTGTCCACACCCGCCAGCCGATCAGCTTCGCAAACAGCCAGAATATGCAAGTAATTTTGAGCAGCCAGCTATTTTTTTCTTCAAGAAGGAGCGGACGGCTTATACTAAACATTGCGACGTTTGGTTTGACATTGGTGTTGGTTTTGCGAGTGATGGAACCGGCCGGTTAAACTTACAAAATTTTAACAAACGAGCGTCTGTTTTGAAGAAGCCATCTAAAAAGGCCGCGAAAATTTAAATTGATACAGGTGTCGCAATTTTTGTCACACACCATCGCACTGCCGCAGTGCGACACCTCAAATCTTTTTAGTAACTCACATAGGCATGCTAATAAACCAATCAACCAATTTCACTAAGTTTGCAGCAAAGCAAATGGGTTGAATTTTTATCTCACATATTTCATTATTGCGATAGGGCTGTTTGGTTTTTCAGCTATGTTCGCGCTGTTCGGGGTTTACGCCGAGCGCAAGGTGTCGGCCTTTATACAGGACCGGCTCGGGCCGACTGAAACCGGGAAATACGGCACACTGCAAACCTTCGCCGATATCCTTAAAATGCTGCAAAAGGAGCTGATCATTCCCGCGGCTGCGGATAAACTGCTTTTTATAATGGCCCCGGCAATTATTTTTATCGCGGTTTACTTGGGCTTTGCCGCATTGCCGTGGGCGCCGGGGCTTGTGCCCGCTAAACTGAACCTGGGGCTGTATTACATATTCGCGGTCATATCCATCGAAACGCTTGGCATACTAATGGCCGGGTGGGGGTCGAATAATAAATATTCTATTTTGGGCGCGATGCGCTCGGCCGCGCAGATCATTTCGTACGAAATACCCGCAGGTTTTGCGCTGGTATCGGTAGTGATGATCGCGCAAACACTCAACCTTCAGGATATTGCCATTCAGCAGGGTATCTTATCGCCTGACAAGGTAAAATTTGCGGGCTTTTGGGACGTATCATCAACCGGGGGAATATTTGCTTGGAACATATTTAGGGCGCCGCATTTGCTGGTCGCCTTTGTTATTTATTTTATTGCATCGTTAGCAGAGAGTAACAGGGCGCCATTTGACATTCCCGAAGCTGAGTCGGAACTGGTTGCCGGATTTCATACCGAATACACCGGTTTGCGGTTTGCATTGGTTTTTTTGGCCGAGTATTCGATGATGTTCCTGGTATCAATGGTTGGCGTGATCCTTTTCCTTGGCGCATGGAACACGCCGCTCCCGAATATCGGTTCAGTACAATTAGCCAGCTGGACAACCGGCGCGGCATGGGGCGTGCTTTGGATAGGTGCAAAAACATTAACCCTTGTAGGGATACAAATGTGGATCAGGTGGACACTGCCGAGGTTTAGGGTAGACCAACTAATGGCTTTATGCTGGAAGGTATTAACACCGCTTGCATTTGCCTGTATGCTGATATCGGGAATATGGAGGATAGGACTGATGTAGTTAAATGGTTCACTGGTTCATTAGTTCATTAGTAAAATTATAGAATTTGTAAGCGAATGGAATGATGAACTTGCCTATTGAAGCATACTAATGAACCAATGAACCAATGAACCAATGAACCAGTGAATAAGTGAACTAATGAACAAATGAGCAATTTTATAACATCTGCATTAAAAGGGTTATCCATCACCTTCGGGCATCTTTTTTCCTCTCATTCGAAGAGGGAGATTTTACCTGCGAGTGATAATAATTACTTTAAACAGCTGGAGGGTACCAATACCATTCAATACCCGCATCAGAAACTGCCGGTGCCCGAGGTGGGGCGGTACCAGCTGGATGTGGAGATGGATGACTGTATTGTTTGCGACCTTTGCGCTAAGGTTTGCCCTGTTGATTGTATCGATATTGAAGCGATAAAAGCGACTGAAGCCATCGGGCAAACATCCGACGGCACCACAAAAAGGTTGTATGCTGCAAAGTTTGATATTGATATGGCCAAGTGTATGTACTGCGGCCTCTGCACCATTGTTTGCCCAACAGAATGTATCGTGATGACCAACCAATACGACAAAAGCGTTGCCGACCTCAGCCAGCTTACCTACCAGTTTTCGGACATGACACCTGAAGACGCGGCGCAGAAAAGACGTGAATTTGAAAAGCAGCAGGCCGAAAAGCAAGCGGCCAAGCAGGCAGCCATGCAAAAAAGGGAGGACGGGGAATGAGTTTGATACAGGCCCTTTTTTATATGATGAGTTTTATTGCCCTGGCGTCGGCGCTGTTTGTGGCGGCTACAAAAAACCTGGTGCGTTCTATTTTTATGTTTTTCGTCACCTTATTTGCGCTGGCAGGCTTATACGTTTTGGCCCTTGCCGATTTCGTTGCGATAACCCAGATCGTGATATATGTAGGCGGTATTTTGGTGCTGATCCTGTTTGCCTTTATGCTGTCAGGTAAGGAAACATTAAACATTATCGCACAGCAGCGCGGCAAGTTTATCAGCATAAACAAAGTGGCCGCTTTTTTACTGGCCGGGCTGTTCCTGTTGGTTTTGCTGAATACTTTTTTTAAGGTTGATGCGAATCATTTGGGCTGGATTACCGGGTCGGTGCGCGCAAATAACGTGATCACGTCAACCTCGGCCATGACAGAAAACATCGGCGTTAACCTGATGACGAAATATTTGCTGCCTTTTGAGGCTATATCTATTTTACTGATGGTGGCCCTTATCGGCGCGGCGCATTTATCCCGGAAAGGAGAAAAACAATGATCTCCCTGAATGATTTTTTAATAGTAAGCGCGGTTTTGTTTTGCATTGGGCTGTATATGATTGTATCCAAGCGTAATGCCATACAAATATTGATCGGTATCGAGCTGATGCTGAATGCTGCAATATTAAACCTGGTAGCCTTTGGCAAATACGATCGCTTTTTTAACGGCGGGCAAATGTTCGCGCTGTTTGCCATTGTGCTGGCGGCGGCAACAACGGCTGTTGCACTGGCCATTATTTTAAATGTGTACCGGCAATATAAAACGATCGATCCGGGGAGGATTGATAAATTAGGGGATGAGTAAACGCGGGTAGAGACGCAATGCATTGCGTCTCTACGTTTAAATGAAGACAATAACATTGGAAGAATTTCTAAACGACATAGATACTTTAACGATCCATTTTACCCTTGCCGCGGTGTTGCTGCCTTTGCTTGCCTTTATTATAAATTTTTCATTACCGGGTAGGTTGCATAAACTGGCTGGCTGGGTATCAACTATCGCTATTTTATTAAGCTGCATCATTTCCGCATCTGTATTTTCAAAGGTTTGGAACAGCCACCACGTACATCAGCAAATGCTTTGGTTTACCATCGGCGATACGAAAGTTTACGCCGGTGTTTTATTGAATAATCTTTCGGTTTTAATGCTGCTGCTGGTAAATTTCATCGCGCTGCCGGTGCATATATACTCCACCGCTTATATGAAGGACGATGAAGGCTACAACCGTTATTTTGCTTACCTCAGCTTCTTTTGTTTCAGCATGCTGGCTTTGGTTGTGGCGGATAATTTGGTGCTGTTCTATACCTTCTGGGAACTTGTTGGCTTTTCGTCTTACCTGCTCATTGGCTTTTGGTTTACACGGGATAGTGCCGTACAGGCCAACAAAAAAGCGTTCATCATGAACAGGGTAGGGGACATTGGTTTGTTAACCGCTATTATCATTCTGTTTGCACAGTTTCACACCTTTGATATCTCGCAGCTCTTTGCTGATAAAGGAGTAATCAGTCAATCAGTTATACAAGGCGGTACCTGGATTGCGCCGTTGGGCAATATGCCGGCAGTCTGGCAATATATTGCCTGCGGCGGTCTGTTTTTAGCGGTTGCGGCAAAGTCGGCGCAGTTTCCGCTGCATACCTGGCTGCCCGATGCCATGGAAGGACCTACATCCATATCGGCGCTGATACATGCTGCAACCATGGTGGCTGCAGGCGTATTCCTGCTCGGCAGGGTTTACCCGTTGTTTAACGGCGCTGAGTTAACTATTTTAGCTCTCATTGGTTGCTTTACGGCTTTTATGGCGGCCACTATCGCGCTCACGCAAAACGATCTCAAACGCATATTGGCTTATTCCACTATATCACAACTAGGTTTTATGATCATGGCTATGGGGATCGGCGCATATGCTTCGTCGCTGTTCCACCTGGCAACGCATGCTTTTTTCAAATGCCTGTTGTTTTTGGTGGCGGGTATCGTTATCCACCAAATGGCGCATATCAAAAAAGATAATAGCCTTGACATCGATCCGCAAAATATTCTGACCATGGGCGGCCTGCGTAAAAAGCTGCCGCTAACCTTTATCGCCGCTATAATCGGCGGACTGGCACTGGTTGGCTTACCGCTGACATCGGGCTATTTATCCAAAGACGGCATTTTGATACAGGCGTTCGAATGGTCGGATGGAAAAAGTGGCTTTTATAAAATAATACCCATAACGGCCGTGCTCACAACCTGGCTTACCGCTTTTTATGTGGCGCGGCTTATTTTAAAAGTGTTTTTTGGCGAGCTAAAGGTATTAAGTGATCACCCGGGCATTCAAATCCATATCGGCGATGGCGGATGGCGATATAAATTGCCATTGATCTTATTGGCTGTATGCTGTTTGTTTCCACTATTTTCCGTTAGCCCGCTGCTTTACGAACAAGCATGGCTGTTTCAAGGCTTAACGTTAACCATCAGAGCCGTGCATGCAAATATATATCATACCTTAATCCCGGTAAGCGTCAATATTCTAAGCGTTTTGGTGATATATGGCGCTTATATGATGTATGTTAAGCGAAAAGGCAATATCTTCCTGCAAAGTGGCTTTTTGTATCGTTTATCTGCCGGCGAATGGTATTTCGACAGAATTTATAATAGCGTTATTGTAAAACCCATCCTGTTTTTAAGCACTGCTGCATTCTGGATAGACAGAACTATTATCGACGGATTTATTAATGCCCTGGCTGATATTGGGATAAAGATCGCGAAGCTATGCGCGTGGATCGATCATCATATCATCGATGGCTTCCTGAATTTGCTGGTTGTAATCGTAGAGGCTGTTGGTAATTTTGCCCGCAGGTTCCAGGGCGGAAAGGTGCAGTATTATTTATTCAGCATGCTGGTAATTGTATTGCTTTTATTTATTTTGAAAACGGTGTTTTAATATGAGGTTAAAGGCGAAAGGTAAAAGGGCAAAGGTTTTTGCTTACTGCTCAAATTTGACATCTGAAATATCAAATCTTGTATCTTGCATCTTGATTCCTGGCTCTAACTTATGAACATACTAACCCTTCTCATATTCACACCTATCCTGTTCGGCGTTATCGTTGCGGTGCTGCCGTCGGCGTGGCGTGGCAGTTTTAAATATATTACCTTGCTGGCTACCCTGGTGCAGTTGGGCCTTAGCGTATGGATATATTGCAATTTTAAAACCGGCGCGGGTTTTGGCGGGGTTAACCATGAAAGCCAGTTCCAGTTCGTTCAAAAGTTGCCCTGGATCGATCTCGACCTTGGCACGATGGGCAAAATGCAGATCGATTATTTTGTGGGTATAGATGGCCTGTCTATCGCCCTGCTGGTTATGACCTCGTTGATTTTGGTGATAGCCGCGCTTGCCTCGTGGGAGATCAAAAGCAATTTAAAAGGGTTTTTTGTGCTGTTCCTGATACTGGATATGGCCGTTATCGGCGTGTTCTGCTCGCTCGACTTTTTCCTCTTCTATATCTTTTACGAATTAATGCTGCTGCCGCTGTATTTCCTTATCGGGATGTGGGGAGGGGCAAGGCGGGAATATGCCGCGATCAAATTCTTCCTATACACGTTGTTCGGTTCGGTTTTTATGCTGCTGGTGATGGTCGGGCTTTACCTGTCGGTTAAGGACCCCGCAACAGGCAATCACACCTTTAATATGGTGCAGATGATGAACCCGGCGAATTACGAGCCCGGTTCGGTATTCTCGGCTTTAAGCCACCAAACCATATTCGGATTTCCGGCAAGGGCCGTTGGCTTTGTGGTATTATTCATTGCCTTTGCCATTAAAGTGCCAGTTGTTCCCTTGCATACCTGGCTGCCTGATGCGCATGTGGAGGCGCCTACGCCGGTTTCTATTATCCTCGCGGGGATATTGCTTAAGGTTGGCGGATATGGCATTATAAGGGTTTGCATAAGCATTTTCCCTGATATCGCTTCCGCGGATGCCTATTGGCTGGGATTGCTGGGGGTAATTTCTATTTTGTACGGTGCAATGAACGCGCTTGCCCAAAAAGATTTGAAACGGATGATCGCTTATTCATCTGTATCACATATGGGATTTGTGCTGCTGGGCATAGCTTCCCAAACCGCTGAAGGTATCAGCGGCGCGGTAATGCAAATGGTTAGCCATGGCTTTTTGTCGACCATGCTGTTCTTTTTGGCCGGGGTGGTTTACAACAGGGTGCACGACAGAGGCATCGGCCACTTCAGGGGTTTGGCCTCCATTATGCCGCAGTATGCCGCTTTTGTGATGATCGCTTTTTTTGCCTCATTGGGCTTGCCGGGCTTTTCCGCCTTTATTGGCGAGGCTTTTTCGCTGATGGGCGCGTTTAAATCACATTCGGTAAACGGCCTGTTGCCCTATTGGATGGCGGTTTGCGGGTCGGTAGGTATTTTATTGGGTGCCGCCTATTTTTTATGGACCCTTCAGCGCATGTTTTTCGGGCAGGTAAATTTAAAAGGTGGTTCAGTTTGGCAAACCGCTTTAACCGACCTCAATTTCCACGAAAAAATAACACTGGTGCCATTGGCGCTGCTGGTATTGGTTTTAGGATTAATGCCTTCGCTGGTGTTTGATAAGGTTAATGACTCGGTGCTGGCATTGGTACAATTCTTACAGTTTAAATAAATATTTGTTGTGTTTATGGAAAAACGTGATCTCTTACATCTTGTATTTACTCAGCTCCCGGTAACGGGATGAGTTAACAGAAGTATTTATTTAATCAAAAAGATCATGCTAAAAAAATTATTATTTCTTACTTATCTCGTTTTCGCTGCAGCAACACTGAAAGCTTATGATGGGCAAAAAATCGCGACAAAAATTCAAAAGGTGATTGTTTTTTTAAACGGGGCGCAGATCACACGTACCGCGACCGTGAATGTGAGCGCCGGGACATCGACCCTAATTTTTGAGAACCTTTCGCCGGGCATTGATGTGCAGAGCATCCAGGTGCATGCCGAAGGCGAGTTTACCATACTGTCGGTTAAACAGGAACTGAATTTTTTAAATGAACAGGCTAAACAAAAACAAGTAGAAGACTTGCAGGCGGAGAAAAAGGTAATAAGAGATAAAATTATCCTCCAAAACAACTTGCTTGCCGTTTACCAGGAGGAAGAGGCCATGCTTGTAAAGAACCAGGTGGTGAGCGGGCAAAATGCGAACCTGGATATTTTAAAACTAAAGCAGGCGCTCGATTTTCAAACAGAGCGTTTAACAGAGCTAAAGAAAAAACAACAAGCCATTAACGATGCCATTGCTATGCTGAGACTCGAACTGCAAAAATACGACAGGCAGATAGCCGACATCAATAAAGGAAGCAGCACAGCAACCAGTAATATACTGGTAACGGTTTCTTCAAAAACAGTGTTGCAATCAAGCTTTACATTAAGTTATGTGGTGCATAACGCCGGTTGGTATCCCACTTATGACATACGCGCGAAGGATGTAAATAGTCCCGTTAGTATATCATACAAAGCAAATGTATCCCAGCAAAGCGGCGAAGACTGGAAAAACATAAAGCTGACACTTTCAACCGGCAATCCTACAGTCAGCGGAAGTAAGCCTGAACTAAATCCATACTATTTGAATTTTGGAATGCTTTATTCAAACCAATCCTACAAAATCACCCAGGTTAGCGGCAGATTAATAGCGAAGGATGATGGTCAGCCTATAACCGGAGCATCGGTGACAGTAAAGGGAACTTCAATAGGAACGCAAACCAATGCTAATGGTGAATATTCCTTACAAGTACCATCCGGCAATCCAATCCTGGTATTTAGATATATCGGTTATGAGGCCCAGGAGAGAGTTGTTTCTTCTTCGGTGATTAATATTGTACTTAATCCGGCAACCTCGCTATTAAATGAAGTGATAGTGACCGGATATGGTACGTCTGGTTCGTCTGACAAGATTATGATACGAGGTGCCAGTTCAGTACAGGGAATTGCCGCTGGTGTACAAATAAACACGGTGCCGGTTTCCGTAAATCAATCGGAAAATCAGACCAACGTTGAGTTTAATATTGATAACCCGTACTCTGTACCAAGCGATGGTAAGCAGTACACTGTTGAAATCAACAAGTTAGATTTAAGTGCAAGCTATGAGTATGCTGTCGCCCCCAAATTAAGCACCGATGTGTTTTTAACGGCCAAATTGATTGACTGGAATAAATATAATTTCCTGTCAGGCGAAGCTAACCTGTTTTTTGAGGGTACCTTTATCGGCAAATCCCTGCTAAATACAGATGCTACGGCTGATACTTTAAATATTTCATTGGGAGCGGACAAAAATATCGTGGTTACCCGTACGTCATTGAAAGACCTTACAGAAAAACAAAGCATCGGTTCAAATAAAAAGGAAACACGTAACTGGCAGATCGAAGTGAAAAACCGGAAAAATCAACCGGTAAACCTGTTGGTGGAAGACCAGGTACCTGTTTCACAAAATTCGTCTATTGACGTGGAAACACAGGAGATATCGGGCGGTAAACTTGATCCAACGACAGGAAAAATTTTATGGAATGTTAAACTGAGCCCACAGGCCGATAAAAAGATCCAATTAAAATACCAGGTTAAATATCCTAAAAATCAATCAGTAATAGTTCAATAACTCATGCACGATCTGCTGCCATTTTTGCCGGGCTCTTTAAATAATGTTTTCGAGAGCATGCCTTATTTTATGCCCGAGATTTACCTGGCGGCGTTATTTATCATTGTGCTGGTTACCGATCTGTTATTTGGCAGTAACTCGGAAAGGCTTTGCCGAATCATTGCCTGCGCGGGAATGGTATTTGTGATTTTTAAAGATCTTGAACAAATTCCCATGTTATTCGCTAATGGGCAGGCTAACGGGCATTTCATATTCAGCGAAATGCTGCTGATCACCCGGACGGCTATCAATTTTAAACTGGTTATTGATGTGCTATCGTTTGTATTGCTGCTCTATTTTGGTTGGGACGACAGGCTTGCAGCGCATCCGAAAGGGCTTTCAGACCTTTATTCTATCGTCATTGGTTCTGTATTTGGTTTGCACCTGATGACCATGGCGGTAAACCTGTTGTCCATCTACCTGTCCATCGAGATGGTTTCTATTGGCTCGTACCTGATGGTGGCTTACCGGTCCGAAAACGCTTTGAGTGCCGAAGCGGGGTTAAAATACGTTTTATTTGGCGCGGCTTCGTCGGCTATTATGCTGTATGGGATATCATTAGTATATGGTTTTAGCGGTTCGCTTTATTTATTCAGTGGCAACCTGGTGCCGGGCTTATCGCAGGTAAACCCACTGGCTGTTTCGTTCGCGCTGGTTTTGGTGCTGGCGGGGATAGCGTTTAAGCTGTCCTTTGTGCCTATGCATTTCTGGGTCCCAGATGTTTACGAGGGTGCGCCGACCCCGATAACCGCGTGGCTTTCAACCTTGCCTAAAATAGCGGGTTTTGCCTTGCTTATTAACTTTTTAACGCCGTTTATTTTCTTTACAAAATGGACCTCTTTTGATTTCCGGTTATTTCTATCCGTTATCGGTATCATCACCATGATAGCAGGTAACTTTGCTGCCGTACTGCAAACAAATGTTAAGCGTATGCTGGCTTATTCGAGCATCGGCCACACCGGTTTTGCATTAATGGCTATCGTCACGTTTACTTCAACCGGACTTTCGGCCTTAACTTATTACCTGGCTGTATATGGCGTAGCAAACATTGCCGCCCTGGCGCTTGCTACTTACTTTGCCAATGTTGCCGGAGCAGAGGATATGGAAGGCTACCGGGGGCTGGGCCTCAAATACCCGGTGGCCTCGGTTTGTTTTGTCATTGTGCTCATCTCATTAACAGGCTTGCCGGTAACCGCAGGGTTTACAGGCAAGCTGTTTGTGTTTTCGGCAGTATATGGTGTTTACCAGCCGGGCCACAACCTATGGTTATTATTATTACTGATCACCGGCGCTTTAACTACGGTAATATCCTTATTCTACTATATTAAAATACCGCTCAATTTGTTTCTAAAACGGAGTGAAATAACGGAAAATCACATAACAAGCTCGTATAAAATTATTATTTTGGCAATAAGTGTAAGTTTTTTACTGGTTTTATTAGGGATTTTCCCCGATTTGCTCCTGAAATATTTATAAACTAATAATTCTGATAGTTTTGTCAAAAAAGGCTCAGTTTATTTCATTTTTATATGATATAAATTCTACTTTCAGCCCGCCAATTTTAATTAAAACCTACTGTTTTCATGAAGCGCTATTTTCCATTTTTTTTGATCTTAGTTATTTTAACCCTAACCTTTATTTTCCCTTCAGTTGAGGTGCATAACACCGGCGACCCGCATTTTAATACCGGGGATATAGCCTGGATGCTGATGTCGACCGCGCTGGTTTTGATCATGACGCCCGGGCTTGCCTTTTTTTATGGCGGGATGGTGAATAAAAAAAATGTGATCTCAACCATGCTGCAAAGTATCGTTTGTATGGTGATCATCACCGTCCTGTGGGGTATCTTTGGTTTTAGCCTCGCGTTCGGCGAAAGTATACATGGCATCATCGGAAACCCATCAACTTACTTTATGATGAAGGGTATGCTAAGCAATGCCATCTGGAAACAGGCGCCGACAATCCCCTTGCTGCTGTTTGCGATGTACCAGTTAAAATTTGCCATTATTACACCGGCATTGATCACGGGTGCGTTTGCCGAACGGATACGCTTTAATTCGTATATCATATTTGTATGCTTGTTTTCCATTTTCATATTTTCTCCGCTGGCGCACTGCACCTGGCACCCTGATGGTCTGCTTAGCAAATTGGGGGTGCTTGATTTTGCAGGGGGTACGGTCGTACATATGTCGGCCGGGTGGGCTGCACTTGCATCGGCACTGTATTTAAAACGCCGGAACGAACCCAATCACGCGCCCGCCCGTATCACTTATGTGATGATCGGTACGGGCCTTTTATGGTTTGGGTGGTTTGGTTTCAATGCCGGCTCTGCATTTGGCGCGAACCATTTAGCGGTAACAGCTCTGGCCACCAGCACAACGGCGTCCGCCGCGGCCGGTTTGACTTGGATATTTTTTGACATGCTGCGCGGGAAAAAGCCTTCGGCAATGGGCACGTGTATCGGCGCGGTGGTTGGATTGGTCGCGATCACCCCGGCAGCGGGTTATGTTTCTGTACCGCATTCACTGGCTATCGGGATCATTTCGGCAATAGTAAGTAACCTGGTGGTTGAATGGCGCACCCGTACCTCCATTGACGATACGCTCGACGTATTCCCATGCCATGGCGTGGGCGGTATGGTAGGCATGCTGCTAACCGGCGTATTTGCAAATCAAAATGTTAATGCAGGCAATACCACCGGCAACGGTTTGTTTTTTGGCCACACGCACCTGTTTTTTGTGCAATGCATAGCCCTGGTTGTTGCATCGGTATTTTCATTTTTCGGATCGTTATTATTATTGAAGATCACGGATATGATCTCGCCGTTGCGTGTATCAGCCGACGACGAGCTAATCGGCCTCGACATCAGCCAGCACGGCGAGAAGTTATAAATAGCAGGCTGCCTTATCAGTAATATTAACCCGGCATAAAACAGAAAGGCTAAAGACTGAAAACATTAGCTTGTTGTCTTTGGTTTTCCGCTTTCATCTTATGCTACACCATCCACTCTTTCCTCATTTCCCTGCTTCTTAAACGGTTGGCTTCATCGTCGTTTTTAAATTCTTCTTTATGCGGATTCCAGTGCAGCGGGCGTTTCAGTTGGTAGGCGATGTTACCTATGTTGCAAACAGTTGCCGTGCGATGGCCAATTTCAACATCGGCAACCGGTTTGGTTCGGTTGCGGATAGCCTGCAAAAAATCCTTGTAATGATCAGTACTCAGGTAAACGTGTTTTTCGTTTGCACCCATTATCTTATCCCGCAAACTTTCAGGCGTTGTTTCCAATTTGCGCCTTACAACGTGGATGTTTCCCTCCGTGCCAACAAATGTCAGTCCCTGGTCGCCACTGCCGGGCTCATGGGTCATGGTTATACCATTGGCGTATTGATAGGTTAAAAACGGATGATCCTTATCAGGCGGGGTTACCATTATCGGACCACTGCCGTCCATATCCAAGCCCCATTGTGCTATATCAAACATGTGGGCGCCCCAGTCGGTCATGCCGCCGCCGCCAAACTCTTTATAATTACGCCATTTGGCCCAAAAATCATCTGTCACTCCCGGCGCCAACGCGTGGTTAAATACCTGCGGCGAATTCGGCCCCAGCCAAAAATCCCAGTTCAGCGATTCAGGCATTTGTTCAGCTGGAAGGTTGTACGTCACGGGCGGCGGGCCAACATTAACCCTTACGGTTTTTATCTCGCCGATATATCCATTGCGCACCAGCTCACTGCCTGTCGAAACTCCGGCCAGGAACGCTGCATACTCCCGGTCTGAAATACCCTTTTATGTTTCCTTGATTCTTCCACCATGGCCCGGCCTTCTTTGATGGTCAGAGATAACGGCTTTTCGCAATAAATATCTTTGCCCGCTCTTGCCGCCAGGATGGCGCATACCGAATGCCAGTGATCGGGCACGGCAATCACTACCGCGTCGATATCCTTACGGGATAAAAGGTCGCGAAAATCGGCGTACGTGGCGCAGCCTGCGTATTTGGTTTGCGCGGCCTTCAGCGCGTAGCGCTGGTTAACCTGGCCGGCAAACTGCTGCAATTTAGCACCATACACATCGGCTGCAGCAATGATCTTTACTTCGTTGGTGTCAAAAAACGATCCCTGCAACCCCCCGGCTTGCTTGCCTGTGCCGATGAAGCCAAGGGAAATCAGGTCGCTCGGCGCGGTATAGCCCTTGCCGCCCAGGACAAACCGGGGAACGATCATAAAAGCCGACATAACCGATGCTTTTTCAATGAATTTGCGACGGTTGATGGTTGTTTGTGGTTGTTGGTCTGGATTCATAATTGATTTATAATTAGTTAGGTGCTAATGTAAACTTACGAAGTTTAACTCGAAGTTGTTTGATTTTAAAGGCCTCGTTGAGGGCTTCGCCGTTTTAAAACTTCGTAAGTTTACATTAGCGAAAACTTACTTCTTCAAACTCCTCAAATAAGCGATCGTTACAGGTATCTGCGTTGCATGATCGGGACTTTCGTCTTCAATAAAATAGTGTTTAATACCAACCGCTTTGGCCGCTCTTATAACCTCGGGGTAATTGATTTGGCCAGTGCCTACCGCTACGTCGTTGTGCGTGTCGGTGCCGCCGGTGAGGTCGTTGGCGATGCCTTTGCGGATATCTTTGAGGTGTACAAGCTTCCAGCGGCCTCCATATTTATATAGCAATTTAGCCGGGTCGGCGCCGCCATGAAAGGTCCACATGATATCCATTTCAAAGGATAAATAGCTTGGGTTGGTATTTTGCACGATATAATCGAAGAGTGTTCCGTCCCCGTAAGGGCCAAACTCGTAGCCATGGTCGTGGTAGCACAAGATTAGGCCGTTCTCTTTTAGTATTTTACCCGCACGGTTAAAATCTTCAACTGCCTTTTTTGCATTGTCGATGGTAAATGTTTTGCCATGCGGTATCCAGGCCACCATTACGTATTTTGCACCAAAGAATTTTGCCTGTTTTATCACGGCGTCCGGGTCTTTGGTGATCAGCCCGTAATCGGCGCCGATTGAAGGCACTGAAATGTGCCGTTGGTCCAACATCGTTTTAAATTCCTCAGCACTGATATTTTTCGGGTTAGCTCCCTCCATTTCGGTTATCCCCAACGATTTGATGCTATCCAGCACGGCCGCCACGCCCAACGGAAAACTATTGCGATAGGTATAAGCCTGCACACCAATGGCATGCGTAAAAAGAGGTTTGCCGGTTTGGGCAAAACTGGAAGTAAGGCCAACCGCAAGCAGCAGCCAAAGGCAAAAAGACAGTAATTTTCTCATAAGGATAATTGGTTTAATAGAATAAAGATAAGAACCAATATAACAATTCAACAATAACATTTAACAAATCAATAATTCACTCAATCATCAATTCAATAATTGGTCTAAATCAGTAATTTATTATGACAATGTTAATTTAAAGTTTCAACATTTATATTGTAGTTTTGCACGCTTAATACCACTCATGAGTGATCAGATAAAACATGAATGCGGTGTGGCATTTATCCGCCTTTTAAAGCCACTTTCTTATTATCAGCAAAAGTACGGCACTGCACTGTACGGCCTCAATAAACTCTATCTTTTAATGGAAAAACAGCATAACCGCGGCCAGGATGGCGCGGGGGTAGCTACTATTAAATTGGATATTGAGCCGGGCAAGCGCTACATCAGCCGACACCGTTCAATGGCTTCAAACGCCGTGGCGGATATATTTGAATACATTCAGAAGAAATTCGCCGAGATACAGAAGAACACCCCCGAAAAAATGGCGGATGCCAAATGGCTGAAAGAGAATGTGAGCTTTGTGGGTGAGGTTTTGCTGGGGCATTTACGTTATGGCACTCACGGGAAAAACAGCATCGAAAATTGCCACCCATTTTTAAGGCAAAATAACTGGATGACGCGTAACCTGGTTATCGCGGGTAATTTTAACATGACCAACGTTGATGAGCTGTTACAGCAATTATATGATCTGGGCCAGCATCCAAAGGAAAAAGCCGATACGGTAACGGTGCTGGAGAAGATCGGCCACTTTATCGATACCGAGAACCAAGGGCTGTTTGACCAGTATAAGCGCGAAGGGCTGGATGATAACATGGAGATCAGCAAGCTGATAGCCAATGATATGGATGTAGCTAAGATTCTGCGTAAATCAGCCAAGACATGGGATGGCGGGTATACCATTGCCGGCATTTTGGGCCACGGCGACGCGTTTGTGATGCGCGACCCGGTTGGCATACGTCCCGCTTATTATTTTTATAACGACGAAATAGTAGTTGCAGCCTCGGAGCGCCCCGCTATACAAACCGCTTTTAATATTCCTTTTGATGAAATTAAAGAGATTCAGCCGGGATATGCTCTTATTGTTAAAAAGAACGGTAAAATATCGGAAGATAGGATCAGCGACCCGCTTGAAAAGAAGGCCTGCTCGTTTGAGCGGATTTATTTTTCGCGCGGAAGCGACGCCGCAATATACCGGGAGCGTAAGCAACTGGGCCGGTTACTTTGTGAGCAGATATTGAACGCAGTTAACCACGACATAAAAAATACGGTTTTCTCCTACATTCCCAATACGGCCGAAGTGGCCTTTTATGGAATGGTGGAAGGTGTGCATAAATACATAAAAAAATACCAGCGCGATAAGCTGCTGAACCGAGCCGATAAGATAAGTGAAGAGGAACTGATCGAGGTGCTGGCGCTGGCTCCGCGCGTTGAGAAAATAGCGATAAAGGATGTTAAGCTGCGTACCTTTATTACGCAGGATGCCGACCGCAGCGAGATGGTAGCGCATGTTTATGATACCACCTACGGCCTCATCAATAAAGATGCGGATACCCTGGTGGTGCTGGATGATTCGATCGTACGCGGCACTACGCTTAAGCAAAGTATCCTAAAGATACTTGACCGGCTGGGCCCTAAGAAAGTTGTGGTAGTTTCATCTGCCCCGCAGATACGTTACCCTGATTGTTATGGCATAGATATGTCGCGCATGGGTGAGTTTGTAGCATTTGAGGCGGCCATCAGCTTGCTGAAAGAGCGGAAAATGGAGGATGTAATTTTAAAAGTTTACCAGTTGTGTAAAGACAGCGCGGTATTGCCCAAGGAAGATGTTCGCAATTATGTGCAGGCAATCTATGAGCCTTTTACCGACCAGGAAATTTCCGACCGCATTGCAAAGATCATCACGCCAAAAGAGATAAAATGTTCGGTGGAAGTTATTTATCAAACACTTGACAACCTGCACAAAGCCTGCCCGGACCACACTGGCGATTGGTATTTTTCGGGTAACTATCCAACCCCTGGCGGCAACAAAGTAGTAAACCGAGCCTTTGTTAACTGGATGGAAGGGAAGAACCAGAGAGGGTATATGTAGTTTGAGGTTTTGAGTCCCAAGTCTTGAGTCAAAAGTCTCAGTTTCTTTTTTATTGCTAAATCGACTTAGGACTTAAGACTTACGACTCAATTAACTCCCCGGGGGAGGTGCAAATATAAAGTGTGTTACCAGCTTATCCATTAATACCAGTGAAGCTATAATAAGCGCAACGCCGGCCACTTCGTTAAGCCGGTGTATAAATTTAACCGAGATTTTATCGCGCAGCTTATTGGCATAAAATACTTTTACCAGGTCCTGTCCAAACTGTACAACAAGAATAGTTAAGAACATTATGGCTATATCCAGTTGCCGGTGCTTTACGCCCTGGTGGAAGATAGTGCTGGCAGTTCCGATAACGGTGATCCAGTGGAAGAGGAGGGTGGGGTTAAAAATGCACATTAAAAACCCTTTAAAAAAATAGCCGGCGCGGTTTAATGCCGACGGCGTTTTGTTTTCGAAATTTATTTCGGCTTTTTTGAATATGTAATATACGCCCAGGCTAAATAAAATACCGCTGCCAATTTCACCTACTATCACCTTCGTATGAGGTGGGACGTCAATGTATTGCGATCCAAATATAATAGCGCCCACGAAAACCACATCGCTTGAAACGATGCCCAGTGCCATAGCCGCACCGGCATGAAAACCTTTTTCAATACTGGTTTTTATTAATGCAAAAAAAACCGGGCCCGTCAGTACAGATAGAACTAATCCGATTCCAAGGCCCGAAATAATAGCTTCAAACATTCATTTAGATTATACTCAACTCAATTTAGAACTTGGTGGGACGAATATGCAATTTTATATGTTAAACAACCAAACTTAAAATTGTGATTTATTAATTTAATATATAGCAGAATTATAAAAAATGGCTATGTTTAGTTTTTTAAATACAACCGATTTGTAAACCTAATTAACAATGGAACAAAAAAACTCAAAAAGTTACGGCTCCGCGCTGTACACCATCATTACTGTGTTTTTCTTTTGGGGCTTTTTAGCCGCTTCGAATGGTATTTTTATACCGTTTTGTAAAGCACACTTTAACTTAACACAATTTGAATCCCAATTAATTGACTTTACTTTTTATGGTGGTTATTTTATCGGCTCGCTTGGATTGTATTTCGCATCCCAGGCAACCAGGGTTGATTTTCTAAACAAGCTGGGATATAAAAATGGTATCATTTACGGCCTGATCATATCAGCCGCGGGTGCGTTACTGATGGTGCCTGCCGTAAATTCAGGTTCGTTTGGATTTATTTTAGGTGCATTTTTTGTTATTGCGTTAGGTTTTTCATTACAACAAACCGCAGCCAATCCATTTGTTATCGCCCTTGGTACGCCCGAAACCGGCTCAAACCGTTTAAACCTGGCCGGTGGTGTAAATAATTTTGGCACACTGTTAGGGCCGGTAATTGTAAGTATTGTATTGTTTGGCAGCGCCAGCAAGTTAATACCGGCTATTGATGTTAAAATAACCTCTATAAATAATTTATATTTTATACTGGCAGGCCTTTTTATAGCTGTAGCCATCTTTTTTTGGGTGTCCAAGCTGCCTAAAGTTACCAGCGATGAAAAGATAGAGGCAAGTCACAAAACTAATTTTCCGTTGTTTATCATATTCATTGCTTTTTGCCTGGTACTGGCTGCCGGCCCGTTAAGCGACGCTACCGGCATTGCAAAGGCTTATTATGTGTATGCATCCCTGGCTATTATCCTGATCACGCTTATTTCGTCGTTAATGTCAGCAGGTAAAAGCAAAGCAGGCTGGGGTGCAATGCAATATCCTCAATTGATTTATGGTATGATAGCGATATTCACTTATGTAGGTACAGAAGTGACGATTCAAAGTAATATGGGCTCGCTGCTTAAAACGCCGGAGTTTGGCGGTTTCACCGCGTCGGAAATTGCACCTTATATTTCATTATACTGGGGAAGCTTAATGATAGGAAGATGGACCGGCGCAATCGGCGTATTTGATCTGTCGAAATCAACAAAAAATATCCTGACGGTTGTTGTTCCTTTCTTTGCATTCGGCGTAGTGCTGCTGGTTAATTATTTAAGCGGCGTTAATATCGGCAATTTGTATATCTATGCGCTGTGTGTGGCTGTTTTAGTGGTAGGTTTCCTTGTCGGGCAACAAAAGCCGGTACGTACCCTAACTATATTCGGCTTATTAGGCGTAATAGCTATGGTAATCGGATTAATGACTACCGGCAGAGTAGGCTTGTTTGCTTTCATTAGCGGCGGCTTGTGCTGTTCAATTATGTGGCCGTCAATTTTTGCTTTAGCCATTGCAGGTTTAGGAAAATATACCAGCCAGGGCTCGGCATTTTTAATTATGATGATATTGGGCGGGGCTATTATTCCGCCGGTACAAGGTATCCTGGCTGATACAACCCAGCATTCTTTTGCAGCGATAAGCGGGATGCACCTCTCTTACATTGTTCCCGTGTTTGGTTTCGCCTACCTTGCATTTTTTGCCTGGAAAGCAGGTTCTGAATTAAAGAAGCAAGGTATAGATATCGACCATATTGAGGCTTCAGGGGGGCATTAATTCGGAGACCGGAGGTAGAGATTAGTTATTTTTCTAATCTCTATCTCCAACCTCTAATCACTACTATGACTAAACTAAGTTTCGACCATATTTTTATGAACCTGGCCACCGACCTGGCTAAGCGCTCGCATTGCGTGAAGGCTCAGGTTGGTGCCGTTTTAACGAAGGATACCCGTATTATTTCGATAGGCTATAACGGGCCGCCTGCAGGCACACATAATTGTGACGAGGAATGGCCTTTAACCGGCTGTCCGCGCGATTCAAAGGGAAGTTGCTCGCTTGCCTTGCATGCGGAGGAAAATGCCATATTATACGCGGTAAAAAACGGCGCTAACCTGGTAGGGGCAACGCTTTACACAACGTTATCGCCCTGTTTGCCCTGTTCACGACTAATTTTTTCGGCGGGTATAAAGAAAGTGTTTTTCGATAAATCATACGCCGAATACAAGGGCATTGACAGTGATGAAGGCGTCGATTTTCTAAACCGGTTTGGCGTGGCTGCGGTGAAATTCACCCCTGATTTAATTGATTAGCTTGATTTCGTTGATTACTTATAGCCTTAAATCTTTCAAATAAATCCGAACCCGATAGCTATCGGGTCGTAAATCCGAATCCGAAATTAAACAAACGGTTCCACTTTTTTCAAGGCAAACTCCAGCTGCTGATCGGGTGTGAGATTGGTGTTATCTAAAACAATTGCGTCTTTCGCTCTTACCAGCGGGCTTTCGGTACGGGTGGTATCCTGGTAATCGCGATGGGCAAGGTTTTCGAAAACTTCTTCCAGTGTAATTTCAGGGTGTTTGTGTTTTAATTCTTTAAATCGCCGTTCGGCGCGCACGAGCGGGTCGGCGGTCATGAAAATTTTAACAGGGGCATCCGGGAAAACGGCGGTGCCAATATCGCGCCCGTCCATTACAATGCTTTTTGTGCGGCCCATGCGCTGCTGCTGCTTTACCATTTCCTTCCGCACCTCGCGGATGGCCGATACGCTGCTTACGGTTTCGGATACCGGCATCTGGCGTATCTCGTCAGATACTTCTTCATCGTTCAATGTAATATGCGTTTCGTAATCACGCGAATGAAAGTTGAGGTGAATGTTTTTAAGCGCCTCCGCGATTTGTTCGTGGTTATGCAGGTCAATTTTTTTACGTAAAAAATAAAGCGCTACGGCGCGGTACATGGCGCCGCTGTCGACATAAATAAAATGCAGCTTTTTAGCCAGGGCCTTAGCCAACGTACTTTTCCCGCAGGACGAATAGCCATCAATGGCTACAATGACATGGTTACTCATGGAAGGACTAAAGTAGTAAAATAAGTTTGCAGTATGCAGTTTTCAGTTTGCTTAAGGTTAAACCTGCCAACAGGGAACTGCAAACTTTCCTACATTTGTCCATGAACTTTACAAAAGCAGACCTGAAAAAGGAAACCACATATAAAGCATCGCGCAGCGGCGGCAAGGGCGGGCAAAACGTTAACAAGGTATCGAGTAAGGTTGAACTGCTGTTTTCGGTAAATGATTCAGCGCTATTTAGCGACGAAGAGAAGGCGTTGCTGCTTTCAAAACTGCAATCACGTTTTAACAAAGATGGCCTGGTGCAGGTAATTTGTGACGAAGAACGCAGTCAGTATCTGAATAAAGAAAAAGCGCTTGAAAGGCTGGCGTTGTTGTTAACAAGAGCGCTGCATAAACCTAACATCCGCAAGGCAACAAAAGTAAGCAAAGCCGCTAAAGCCGCCCGGCTTACATCAAAGAAAATCAATTCGCTTAAAAAGGAGAACAGGAAGAAGGATTTTGAGGATTAGTCCGAAGGTCCATGAGTCTAGTCAGAAAATTAATTTGGCTTAAGACTTAGGACTCAAGACTTTCGACTTCAGAAAATATTCTAACAAAGGTCAAATAAACTCCCCACCCCCAATATCTTTCTTGAAGTAAAACCCTCCGCATATTTTACCCGGATGCTTTTCCCGAATTCACGCGCGCGGCCCTCTACAATCTGTATAAAATCAGGTGATGATATATAGGTTTGCGGTTCGCCTTTATGGTCAGGATTGAAAAATTGTGAACCAAATGCGTTAATACTTTCAATCTTCTTGTCCCAATAACCGGTAATGTCAATAACGATATCCGGGTGAATATAATTGTCCTGTATAAAGTGTAAAACCAGGTTGGGGCGCCAGGCTTCCTGCGGCTCCCCATTAGTCGTCGTCTCAATTTTTCTGAGCCCTGCTAAAAATGCCGAGGCTTCAACGAGTTCATTCGCCCGGCCATGGTCGGGGTGCCTGTCGTGATAGGCATTGGTTATAATAATTTCGGGACGGTATTTGCGTATAACTTCAATTACTTTCAACTGGTATTCGGGGGTGTTTTGAAAAAATCCATCGGGCAGCCCTATATTTTCCCTCACCGCCAGCCCTAATATCCGGGCCGAAGCGGCAGCTTCCTGTTCGCGCAGTTCAGCCGAGCCCCGTGTGCCAAGTTCGCCTTTCGTTAAATCGGCAATACCAACCTTTTTACCTGCGGCAACGTGTTTTAAAATGGTTCCGGCACAACCCAGCTCGGCATCGTCCGGGTGTACCGGTAAAACTAATATATCTAATTTCAGCATACAGGTTTGATTTAAATGATCAGCTCGCCAATAACCGCCGTATCTGCTTTTTTATCTTTGAGCTCATGGGTTTGGTGAACGGGTAATAAAAGTCGGTGATTAAACCAGATTTGTCAATTAAAAATTTGTGAAAATTCCAGCGGGGCACCGAATTGAGCTTGCCATTTTCCTTTTTATCAGCAAAAAATTTATACAAAGGGTGCGCATATGGCCCGCGTACCCGTATTTTATCAAACACCGGGTAGTTGACATGCTGAATTTCACAAAACTCAGCTATAGCCTCGCCTTCCAGGGGCTCCTGGCCGCCAAAATCGTTCGACGGAAACGCTAATATTTCAAAATCTTCTCCCGGAAACTCGCTCCTTAAATCGGCCAGTTCTTTGAGTTGTGGCGTGAAGCTGCATTGGGAAGCCGTATTAACAATTAAAAGGACTTTATTCTTGTAGTCAGACAAGCTGATTTGTTCCCCGTTTAATTTTTGAATATCAAACTGGTAAATGGTATTATCAGTCATTTATAAATAATTTGTGGAGGTATAGCCTGCCTCCTGCAAAATGGCTTCAATGTCCTTTTGCTCTTCCGGGTTATAAGTTTCTTTCAGGTCGTGCCCGAACAGGCGGGCGGCCGACTGAAGTATAAAAGCCTTAAATCCACCTTTTAAATCCTTTACCATAGCATAGCTGGTATTACCGGTTTCCCTGTCAATTAGTTTAATTAACACCTCGCCCTGACTTATTGTCATCTCCTTGACTTCCTTATTAAACAGGACTTTGATTTGATCTTCGCAGGCATTTATTAACGCCTTTTGCTTACGTTTATCCCCGGTTAGGGCAAGGTCGCGCTGCAGTTGGCGGTATCGTTGGCCCGCAAAACGTGCGTACGGCAATACTTTAAGCACATTATACTTTAACCGCCTGTATTGATCGAGGTCGGCCTGGCTTTTAAAAATCCGGAAGTCTGTAATTTTAACTTCAGACAATACGATCCACGGGGTTAGCTTTCCGCTATCGAGTGTCAGGTAAGTCCTGATGGTATCATTTTTGCCAAGAATTAATGGGGCAGGCTTTCCTGTTTGGGCCTCGAGCGTCCCCATCAGGCAACAAAACAACAGCAGAAAACCAATAAATTTCATAATTTTACT
>JAQBOH010000183.1 GCA_028288125.1 Mucilaginibacter sp. | reverse complement strand
AAAATAAAGGCATGTATGGCCATGAACTTTCGGGCCTAAATCTTTATTAACTTAGGACTCAGGGCTTTTTTTAATCACGCTGATCTCACCTGTACGTTCAATGTATATCCGGTCTATTTTCGTCAGGTCGTCAGTTAGTGCTGATTTTCGCACGCCCTGCATAATATCCTCTTCACATAATAAAGCCTTTTTAATGTTGGCCCTCCTAAATTGTCCGTCACTGAAAAGAAGTATTTTATTGCCTTCAATCAGCCTCGCAAAAGATTCACTTCGCGAAAGCAGCCAGCCCAAAAAACGGTGAAGCAGCACGATCACAAAACAGGCAACCACAACGGCCAGGAAATCTGACGCTCCTACTATAGCCCGGCTCAGGATTGCGCCGAGGGATATCACAATGATATTGTCCAACGGGGTACGGATGCCAAAAGAACGCCTTCCCGATATTCTGATCAGCACCAGGGCAATTAGAAAAATAATCACGCCCCTGACGCTCATTTGCAGCGCATTTAAATCCTTTCCCTGTCCGAATATCTCGATAAATGTATTCATGTCCGCTTGTTTATGAGCAATATCTATTTGTAAACCATTGGCTTAATCAAATGTTTCCGGAAAGTTCAATGCGCAATTGTTTCGTTTGAACGACTCAAACAACATCTTTCGGACTTTTCTGACTTTCCGGACTTTTCGCACTTCCTCTCTAAAAAAGTATCTTTGCAAAAACGCATACATTTTAATGTCGAACCTTAATAAATTTAAACGATTCACTGTTACGTCGGCGTTGCCTTATGCCAACGGGCCGCTGCATATTGGGCACCTGGCCGGGGCATACCTGCCGGCTGATATTTTTGTGCGCTACCTGCGGCTTAAAAAAAAGGATGTGGTTTATATCTGCGGCTCGGATGAGCATGGCGCAGCGATAACCATAAAAGCAAAAAAAGAAAACACCACGCCGCAAGCCATCATTGATAAATATCATAACCAAATCAAAAACAGTTTTGAGGAGTTTGGGATAGCATTTGATTTCTATCACCGGACGTCGTCTCCAATACATCACGACCTGTCGCAGGAGTTCTTTTTAAACCTGTACGAGAAGGACGAGTTTATCGAGAAATTTTCGGAGCAATATTATGATGAAGAATACCACCAGTTTTTAGCTGACCGGTATATCGTTGGTACCTGCCCTAACTGCCATTTCGAGAACGCTTATGGCGACCAGTGCGAAAATTGCGGCACTTCGCTAAATCCAACCGACCTTATTAATCCGATATCCACGCTAAGCGGCAAGCCGCCTGTTTTAAAACCAACGAAACACTGGTATCTGCCACTGGATAAGTATCAGCCCTGGCTTGAAAAATGGATCGACAGCAAGGAGGGCGACTGGAAAGTGAACGTGTTCGGGCAATGTAAATCGTGGTTAAAGTCGGGCCTGCAGCCCCGTTCCATGACCCGCGATCTGGATTGGGGAATTGACGTGCCATTGGAAGAAGCGAAAGGCAAAAAGCTATATGTGTGGATGGATGCGCCAATAGGCTATATCTCCTCCACCAAGCAATGGGCGCTGGATAACGGGAAAGACTGGAAGCAGTATTGGAAAAAACAGGAAAACGAAGCCGATGATTCATGCCTGCTGCATTTTATCGGCAAGGATAATATTGTTTTCCATTGTATTATTTTCCCGTCTATTTTGCACGCGCACGGCGAATATATTTTACCGCAAAATGTGCCCGCCAACGAGTTTTTGAATTTAGAAGGCGATAAGCTTTCCACTTCCAGAAACCACGCCGTTTGGCTGCACGAATACCTGGAAGAATTTCCCGGCAAGCAGGATGAACTGCGTTATGTATTGACATCGATATTACCTGAAACCAGCGACAGCGAGTTCACCTGGAAAGATTACCAGGCCCGTGTCAATAACGAGCTGGTGGCTATTTTGGGCAATTACATCAACCGGGTAATGATATTGATGCATAAGTTTTACGATGGTAAAATTGAAAGTGAAACCAGTCGCATTACCCTGACAGATAAATATCTTGAGTACGAGATTGGCCGCTACTATGATGATTTAGGCCTCAACCTGGAAGCCTATAAATTCAGGCAATCACTGCAAAATGTGATGGATATTGCCCGGCTGGGGAACCGTTACCTTACGGAGAACGAACCATGGAAAACGATAAAAATAGATCCGGCCAAAGCCAAAGAAACGTTGCATAACTGTTTAATTTTGATAGGCCATTTAGCCGTTTGCCTGCAGCCGTTTTTGCCGGCCACGGCCAAAAAGGTAACCGGCATGCTCAACTGGCCAGAAGGTAATATTGGTTTTGATCAGGAAATTGAATTCAAATCCGGCCACCAGCTAAATGCCGCCGCTTTATTGTTTGAAAAGGTAGAGGACGAAGTAATTGATAAGCAGATCCAAAAACTACAGGATAAAAAGGATGATGCCGCCGCCGCGAAGCAGGTACAAATAACACCGGCTAAAGAGAATATTAATTATGACGCTTTTTCAGCGATGGATATCCGTACCGGCACTATCCTCACCGCCGAAAAAGTAGCCAAAACAAAAAAGCTGCTAAAGCTAACGATAGATACAGGCATCGACCAGCGCACCGTCGTATCGGGCATTGCCGAATATTACGAGCCCGAAAACATTATCGGCCAAAAAGTAAGCGTCCTGGTAAACCTTGAGCCGCGCGAAATAAAAGGCATCCTGTCGCAGGGCATGATCCTGATGGCTGAGAACGCCGATGGCAAGCTTAGTTTTGTAACCGCCACAGAGGATATGCACAACGGCTCGGTGGTAAGGTAATTTTTATGCAGATTCCAGGCGTGTTAATTTTTGAGCGACACAGATGATACACTTTTACAGGTGTACCACCCGGTACACGTGGATACACCTGGACACACCTGGTACACTGACAAATCTTTGTCAGTGGTTTGTCCAACTCATTCAAAATTCGCACATTTGCACAGATTTCAAGGGGCGGGTTTCAAAATCCGAAATCGAAAATCCGAAATCCGAAATCAAAAGGGTCCCGTAGTTCAACGGATAGAATAGAAGTTTCCTAAACTTTAGATATGAGTTCGATTCTCGTCGGGACCACAAAAACTCGGTACTACCGAGTTTACTCAACAAAGAGACTGCCCTTTTGAGACAGCCTCTTTTGTTTTTTGGTCAAAACATCAAAATATGCACTAAATCTCATTTACGTATCAGGTTCGATGCCTGTTTATATGCGTATTACCGTTTAATGATAAACGTACAGAGGTATCCGCCGGAAGGATTGTGAGCCCGCTATGTGGAAATAGCCGCGCTTGGCGAGGTCCTGGAACCAAATATTCAGCTCATGAGAATATTTACATGCATTCGTCAAATATTCAACGTTGTCATCAATAACATTTATAGTCAAATTAATGATGGAATCTATTCAGACGTTATTCATCCTGCAGGATTTTACGGCACGGGTGACCTTTTTCCCATTATGCAGCGCGTCAATAAATCTGGCATTGGCAGAGGTGGATCGCTTTTCCAGTGAAGCTTCACTCAAAATAAAACTTGCAGGGGCATAAGCTTTAAGAAGAAAGATTAATTTACCATCCCTAATATTGATCGGTTTTCCGGATATTTCACCGCGAAGGGTTACTGGAATCGCTTCGGTATAAGTTGAACCTTTGGGCAACCTAACAGTAATATTGCCCGAAATACCACCTTGTTCCCATAAACGCAAAACAGTTCCCTTACCATCAGGATTTTCGCCAAAGGCCGTTACCAGCACACCGGCTCTGGAAATACATATACCAATATTTTTTGCCGGTAATTTTCCGGCAACGCCTTCTGCTGTCCCGGTTAACATAGGTACCCGTGCCTCCCACGATTTTTGAATCAGGTCGGGAGCTGTTGCCGTATGTTTATTAATGGGCCAAATGCGAACTCTTTCACTCCATGAACCGTCTTGCCATAATGCGAAATTAGTATTCCACATGTTATTATAAATATTGACAAATACAGAGGGCACCTTGGGTGAATGTTCCAATGAAAACTTCCATAACCCGGGTTCGCCTAAACCAATCAAAGGAGAATCCATTGGTGTTAGCCCTACTCCTGATTTGTCTGCCCCGGTAATTGAAACGCCCGAATTTACAGCCATCAAATACCTGTTACTACCAGGAATAATGTCCGTTACCGGATTTATCGGACCACCCAAACGGCCAACCATAAAGTTTGGTTTGTTAACTGCGAAGGGAAAACAAAGCCATCCACCTTCCGCTTGTTTGTCTGGTGTCTTAGATTCTACAAACCATTCAACATCAACATAAGCAGTGTGGCGGGGAAAGGTAAATATTAAAGTATATTTCTTTGCAAAGCCTTGTGTTTCGATAGTTGACAAAGTTGCTATATCCGCAATGTCTGAATGGGAAACAGAGATTTTCCAGTTGCTTGGGGTATAAGCAAGATAAGGCACTTTATCCGCTGAAGGCATACCTGGTTTTCCAAAACCATCTAGGCCCCAGCCTTCCCTTACCCGGCTGTAAATATTCCACCATTTATCAACTTCATTGGTACTAAACCGCTCATGCAAAAACTGACCGACTAAATATTTAGAGGATCTATCAACTAATTCACGCCCTGTTGTTTTTTCTGTTAACGAAGATATTCCTCCCCGGGCTAAATCAAAAACTATTTTGAAATAAGGGGTACTGAATGCAGGTCGTTCATCATTTGTAATGGTTGATTCTTTTAAATCATTTTGAGAATAGGTAACATAACCTGATGGTGCAATTTCTTTAACATAAAATGACTTTCCTTTTTCCCATGGATTTTCAACTATCCCAGATCTTTTCCATGGTAACGGGTTATAAACAACCACACGTTCTCCTGCTATGTTTACGGATTTTGCAAGTAAATCAAGATGGGTTTTTAATTCATTACTTACAATGTCGTTTGTATTCCGGATGTATTGGCGTTTTACATCATATGAATGCAGCCATTTTCTTTTACTTCCTGCTTTTGTGTTACGTGCATCACTGTTTTTAAGTTTTGAATAATCACCGTTTTCAGGAATAGGTTCTGCCTCGGCCTCTGTCATCCACTTTTTCCACTCGTCACCATAACTGTAACGCGGACCATATGCAGGGTTCATGCCCCAGGTATGTTCGGCATACAACAGACTCTGCTCATAAGCTTTTGCCAGTTTTGCCGAAACAGATCCGGCGGGGATGCCCCAAATTCCCATCTGCGTGTTTAGTCCATCCAGAGCTGATTCTAAAGGGCGGATATTCCGCGCAATTTTTGTTTCCCGTGGATTTGAAAGCAATCCGTGAATCCAGGAGTCTGGTGTATCACCTTTTATGGTTGGCAAATAAGGCTTCTCGGTAAATATTGCTTTTGCAAAATCATCAAGGGTTCCAAAATGTATTTTTACTCCGGGCAATTCTCTTTTAATTTTTGCAAGCAGGTCTTCAATTTCTTTTTGATTTGGCGGGCCATGGTTGTCGCCGGTCATAATCATCGCCAGATAGTTTTTACAGGGCCAGTTTGATGGTGGTTTTATTTCGGAACCATACAGAGGAGTATATTGGCATAAAATTTTAGAGCCGTCGGCGCCTTCCCACCAAAAAAGCGGAGGAAAGCGGGGATACTGACTTGCCGGATTGCAACCTAATTGCAGAAATTTTATGCCTGCGTTATTTAACAATGTTGGAAGAACCCAGGAATGGCTTGGGACATCGGTCATTTTAGCACTTATTGTTAAAGGCAGCCCATAGGTACGGGTAATATTTGACGAGTAACCGAGTCCGCGAACCAAATCTTCGTAATCGAGCGACTC
Organism: Mucilaginibacter sp.; assembly: GCA_028288125.1. Lineage (GTDB taxonomy): Bacteria > Bacteroidota > Bacteroidia > Sphingobacteriales > Sphingobacteriaceae > Mucilaginibacter. Next base: position 14,656 of record JAQBOH010000183.1, on the reverse strand, counting down.
CGTATGCATGGTAAATGGCAGGCCATGAACAACTATTGAACCGTTTCTTATCGCTTTCTCTATTTTCGCTTTGCGTTCGGGGGTTTGCAAAGGCCCTAATATTTGGGCATAAAGAGGCCATCCGGGAACTGTCCATACGAAGTGTTTTTCTTTTGGTTGTGCTAAGTTTTTATCAATGACGTTTAACGCGTTATCCATCATTTCTCCCCTGTACCGCGCAAATACATTCTCCGGTAAATCAGTAAACCCTAAATCAAAGTGGGTTTTGAATACTACCCATACATCGGTCACTTTGGGGGTATGGGTAATATTTGCTTTCCGCTGTTGCGCGATTGCTCCTGTCGGTAATATCAATATAGCAAAAAACAAAGCCTTTATTTTTTTCAGCATATAAACCCATCTTCCATTCGGTGTTGGATGCGGAAGCGCCTCATTCAATATAATATTTTCAATGTTATCCAATCCAGGTGTGTCAGGTCCTCCCGACAATGCAATAGGAAAACCAATTATATCAACTTTCGGAATAGGCATGATTCTGATAGACTTATAGATGTTATTCTTATATTTTGTCATTGTCTTTATTTTAATATTAGTTTTTACTTTAAAAATGCTTTGATAACTTTCGCCCGGCCCTTACCCAGGTTGGTGAATTTGTAACTTTTTGCCGCGGCCGGAATAACAAACGTTTCAGCATAAGCGAAAACCATTGTGGTACCATCTGCCGTTTCTACTAAAATGGAGTCTCCTTCAACCAACATCATTACATGGCAGCAATTGTTGGTATCAATATTAATCCCCCTATCAAACTCAACCCTATGCACATCATAAAAATGTTCCTGGTGTGTTGGCAGATGAACCAATTGCCAGTCTTTGCCCTCTTCAATAATCCGTGGCTTTGAAATAAATTCCTGTTGTATGCGGTTTCCCTTCCGTTCAAAATCAAGATTTTTAAATGCATGATCAATATTGATAGGACGCCTATTACCATCTTGATCCAATCTTAACCAATCGTACATTTTAAAGGTAAATATGTATGGGGTAGCACTTATTTCAAGAACCACGTTATTAGCTCCTGCACTATGAATTGTCCCATTTGGTATTAAAAACAATTCATGCTTTCTAGAAGGGTATGATTGTACAAAATCATCGATTTCTACTTCGACATTCTCGTTCTTACTTTTTGTTAAAGCTGCTTTGAATTTGGCAGGATCGATATTTTCCTGGAAACCAAGGTACACCTTTGCACTATCTTTATAATCAAGTATATAATAAGTCTCATCCTGTGTAATATTTTCTCCAAAAACTTCCTGAATATATTTTAGATGTGGATGGCACTGAATAGATAAATTATCACCATCATAAGTATCCAAAAAATCAAACCGTATTGGAAATTCGAAACCAAATTGTGTTGCATGCCTGCCAAGTACCTGTTCATGGTTATTGAACATCAAAAAGTCAAATGATACTTCGAGTAAATAACCGTCGCTTTCAAAAACCAACCCGTTTTCAGGAACGATTAATTCAAACGACCAGGCGTAGTTCTTCTCATCTCTATTTATACCCCGGATATGCCGGCTTATCCATTGCCCGCCCCAAACCCCCGGTTCAAACCAGGGCCTTGCCCTAATAATAGAGTGACTGATTTTATTTAGCCCCTCAATTAAACAGACTTTTAACATCCAGTTTATGTCATCTCCCCATTGCCCGTCGGCTATAACAGTAATTTTGCCAAGTATTTGTTTTTTATACCTGTTTAATACAACCCAATCCACAAAATAAAACCTCTTATACATTAAGAAGCCTTCACATACTTTGTTGCTGCCAAAATTGGTGATCGTACCTGCCCTCATCCGGTATTGCAATTCATTTTTGGGCAGATCTATATAAATTACGGGGACATTCCAGTTTATCAGGGCTGCAGCCGAACCAATTACGATATTAATAGTGTATGCTTCATCAGGTAATTGTGCAGTAAGATTATCCAACTCATAAAAATCTCTAATGTCCAATAAGCATTTAGTCCCCCAAATCATATCTGGCTTATGCAAAAAGGGCTGTATCATCCTATCGATTTCTGATTCCGGTTTTAAATAAGTTGCAGTTTCAATCCAGTTTACCGTTAACCCTTCATTTATAATTTGCTGATGAATTATTGATTGAATTTCATCCCAAAACACGCCCGCATAACCATCTATGATAACAGTTTTTTGTTTGATTATCCATTTAACCAGCGAATTATAGCCATTGAAAATCGTTTGCTCACCAAGTGAGCAAACAGGATAAATATTATAAATACCCGGTTGGGCTTGGGTTTGACCTAATTTAATTGGCAATAGTGCTTGTAAAGATTTGCGCTGCTGCACTTCGGTTATTTTGTTATCAAAAGGTCGACAATTGATTTGATTTAAATTCATTTAATTATAGTAATGTATCTACATATCAATAATTCACAAAAGCCCACCCTCTGAAAATTTTTTGCTGGGAAAGAAGTAATTTAATTGTTATAATGTACAAACATATTAATATATTTTTAACACGCAACTCATTTTCTAAAATTTATATTTTAAGCTGTTGAACAAATAAAAAGCTGTTATAATGTACAAACAAAATAACTGATCTCAAAATGCGTATTATTGTAAATTGTCAATCTAAATGAGATATTCAATAGATCATAAAAGCCCTATTCCGCTACACGCACAGGCTGAAACACTTTTAAGAAAATTAATCGAAGAAGAAGAATATCAAAATGGTAAAACCTTTCCCAATGAGGTTGACCTGGCTAAACAATTGGCCATATCACGTACCACATTGAGGCAAGCCATTAATAAATTAGTTTTTGAAGGCCTTTTAGTACGCAAAAAAAGAACAGGTACAAAAGTTGCGAACACCGTAGTAAGCTCCCGATCAAACAACTGGCTAAGCTTTTCGCAAGAAATGAAATTGAGAGGCATTGTCATAAAAAATTTTGAACTGCATGTTACCTGGGTGTATCCGGATGAAATGGTAGCTAATTTCTTTGAAATAAAGACCGATCGCAAAGTATTGAAGATGGAAAAAGTAAGGGGCAAACCGAACGAGCCGTTTGTATATTTCGTTTCTTACTTTCATCCGCGGGTGGGTTTAACAGGTGACGAGGATTTCAAAAAACCATTATACGAAATAATGGAAAGCGAACACTCCGTTGTTGCAACTTTGTCTAAAGAAGAGATAAGCGCCCAGGCCGCAGATACGTTTATTGCAGATAAACTTAAAATAGAGGTCGGGAACCCAGTGCTGTTTCGCAAACGATTTGTATTTGACCAGGGTGAAAGACCGATAGAGTATAACTTGGGGTATTATAAGGCGGGTAGCTTTGTGTATTCGGTTGAAAGTACAAGATAAGTACATAAACTTTATGCACTTATCTTATACCGTGTATTTACTTTTTTGACCAGTATTGTTCTATTTCTTCCAACGTTTTTCCTTTTGTTTCAGGAACCACCTTCCAAATAAACAAAAATGAAAGTACAGCGAAGCCCATAAACAGCCAGAAAGTATAAGCCCCCCCTAAAAACTTCAAGAAGGCAGGGAAAACCAAAGAAACTGCAAATGTAGATAGCCAAAGGGAGAATATAGCTACCGAAATAGCTTTGGCTCTAACACGGGTGGGAAATATTTCAGCTATTACAACGAATGCCAGCGGTCCGAGGGATATGCCAAAAAAGGAAATATAACCTAAGATGGATGAAACCACCCAATATCCTTTTGCCATACCCATAAAAAAGAAAGCTCCAATTAAAGCAAGACAAACGGCCATGCCTATCGAACCGACCATGAGCATTAGCTTTCTCCCTAGCTTATCGACATAAAGAATTGCGATAACGGTTGAAATAATATTAAAAATCCCAATCATTATCGTCTGTAATAAAGCGGACTTGACGCCATCACCGGTAGCCTTAAATATTTCGGGAGCATAATACATGATAGCATTAATTCCGGTGATCTGTGAAAAAAAAGCCAGGCCTATACCGATAATTGTTACGATGCGCAAGCCAGGTTTTAACAGGTCAGAGAATGAGCCGGTTTCCCCTTGTACAGATATTTTTATGGCTTCCAGTTCTGTCATTGCCTCATCCGGCATATTCAATTTGTTTAATACCGTTGCCGCTTCCTGCCAGCGGGCTTTTTGGCCCAGCCAACGAGGGCTTTCAGGTACTGAAAATAACAGTGCTATAAAAACAAAAGAGGGGATAATTCCCGAACCGAACATATAGCGCCAGCCAATATCAATTGTCCATAATTCAGTATGTAATGACGCGATGTAAGCGTTTACAAAGAAGATGATTAAAATGCCGGTAACTACCCCTAACTGGTTAATAGAAATAAGGCGGCCCCGTATTGCTGCAGGAGCAATTTCGGAAATGTACATCGATACAACCATAGAGGCGATACCAATCCCAACACCTCCGATCAATCGAAAAAACACGAAATAATTTAAATTCAGCGGAATCATTATTCCAAGTGAAGAAACAAAAAATAGAATTCCTGAAATCACTAGTACCTTTTTTCTTCCTATCCAGTCGGACATGACTCCACCGGTCATAGCACCCAACACACACCCTATTAATGCACAGGAAGCAATCCAACCCATCATAGCAGGTGATAATTGATATTTTTGTTGTATAAATCCAATAGCCCCGGCAATAACCGCTGTATCATAGCCAAACAAGAACCCGCCTATAGCCGCAACAAAAGTGCATCGATATACATAGTTTGAGTATTTCATAGGTTATAGGTCGTTATATTGTGCTGTAAAATCAACCTTAGGCATTTTTTTCTAAAGTTTCCGATTCTTATCTCCATCAAACAGAAGCCGAAAAATCGACTGTCGGGTAACTTGCCTTAGTTTAATTTATTTCTCTTCGTTTTCTAAAACAGGTATGATAAACTTGCTTAGTTCGGGCGTGTGATGTTCTTTTTTGGAGATATTTTTCATTTTTTCGATGATCTCCGGATGTTTATCCGCAACATCATTTTGTTCTGTTTTATCAGTAGCCAAATCATATAATGACCATTTTGCATTGCCTTTCATCATATCTAACCTAAGCCCTTTCCAGTTACCGATCCTGATGGACTGCTGGCCTCCGTATTCGGGATATTCAAAATAAAGATAATCATGCTGTACTTGCTTGCCTTTGCCCAGTATTGTTGGTAAAATACTTAGGCCATCAACATCTTTGGGGACATTTAGCTTTAGCAGGTCGCAAAACGTAGGCATTATGTCAATGGTTGCAGATATTAGGTCAGAGGTTGTACCTGCCTTAACCCTGCCCGGCCATGACACTATAAACGGTTCACTCATGCCCCCTTCGTGAAGAAAGCCCTTTCCCCAGCCATACTCCCCATTAAAGGGGCCCGCGCTTTTAAAAAAGGTTGGATCAGCACCCGCATTATACGCCGGCCCGTTATCAGAACAAAACATAATTATGGTGTTATCATAAAGCCCTTCATCTTTTAGTTTTTTAATGATCTGGCCAACCTGTCTGTCTAACAAGGTGATCATAGCCGCATACGTAGCATGCGGGTAGCGGCAAGGGAAATACGAACCACCTAAAAATGGCTTTTCGTCGCCAAACTTTTTATGATAATAAGCAACAAGGTTTTTCGGCGCTTGTAATGATACATGGGGCAACGGTGAAGGATAATACAGGAAGAAAGGTTTGCCCTGGTTTTTGTCAATGAATTTTAACGCGGCTTTTATTAAAAAATCAGGGGCATAATCTTTCTGCTGGTATTTTTCATAGTTCTTCTCATCCAGCGGGTCAAGGTCTTTAGCGAGCTTAACATCAGGGTCAATTATTCTGTTATCTAAAGGTATACGATTCTCATTTTCCCATAAATGCCCGCTGTAATAAGTATGGTCCTGGCGCTGGCATATAAAACCATAGAAATAGTCAAAGCCCTGGTTGGTTGGCGTACCGGCAGTCATTGGTGCGCCTAAGCCCCACTTACCTACAAGGCCGGTTGTATAACCTGCTTTCTTTAATACTTTGGCAATGGTAATGGTTGAATCTGGGACTGGGTATTGGCCTTCCAGGTAGGGGTTAGCTTCCATCGCCTTAAAGTTCCAAACATCTCCGCGGTCAGCCCATTCATGATTTCCTCGTATAAATGCCTTTCCTGAGTTTTTGCCCGTCATTAATAAATAGCGCGACGGTGCGCAAACCGGGTAAGCATAATGTTGCGTAAAACGCATCCCGTTTTTCGCCAAAGCGTCAATATTAGGCGTTTCAATTTTTTCTTGTCCATAACAGCCCAATTCACCATAGCCCATATCATCGGCTAATATGTAAATGATATTGGGCACCTTTTTTTTGCCGGGCTTAGCCCTTTTTGCCTGCGAGAATGTGTTTATGGAAAACAAGCAAATTAGCGAAGCAAGTACCAGTATTGTTTTCTTCATGGTTTTATATTAAGCCGATATTTAGTTTAACAGTATTTAACTTTTTTTAAAAATTGATAGTCAACAACATACAAAGCATCACTGCCGCCCGTTACCTAACCGCGTTGTCATCCTATGTTTGTAAAGGATGACAACCAGGATAAAGAACCTATCTAAGGATATTTAAATTTATAAACTTACCCTTTACCCTATTGATTTAATTTTGCACAAACGATTGTTAAGGCTTTATTACTACCATAGCTTACTATTTATTTACATGATAGTCAGGATTCAATTGTGTGGGTACCGGGGCTTTTGTTTCCTGATCTAAATGACTGAGCAATTCCAGCAGCTCCTTTGTTTTTTTCGGGAATTTACCTGCGAGGTTGTTTTTTTCGCCAACATCATTCTTCAGGTTATACAACTGCAATGAATTATCTTCAAAATAATGATGTAATTTCCAGTCACCTTTTCGTACTACTTCACCTGGCCGTGTCCTGAAAACCGGATCATTGGTTTCATCATTGCCGCCCTCCAAATAAATGGGGAAATACCAATACAAAGGCCTGTCAACCAATTCTTTTCCGGGTTTTTGCGTTTGTAAATATTTATACAGGCTATTACCATCAAGCTTTTCGCTTGTAGTTGCATGCGCCACCTCCATTAATGTTGGATAAAAATCCAAATTGGTGATAGGCAGATCTGAATGTGATCCCGCCCGAATCTTTCCTTTCCATATAAAAGCCGTAGGTATCCTTATGCCACCTTCAAAATAACTGCCTTTACCCGCGCGCAGGGGATGTTGAAAGGTTACAGGGTTAAGGCCGCCGTTGTCTGAAGCGAAAATAATAAATGTATTATCTAACACCCCTTTATCTTTTAACGCGCTTAACAGGCGGCCAATATTGCGGTCTTCATTATTGATCATGGTTGCATACGCTTTATTGGATTGCCCCAGCCACGGCTTTTTGTTTTCAAATTTATACATCAGGCTGTCAATCTTTTGTATAGGTGTATGTACGGCATAGGTGGCATAATACAGAAAAAAGGGTGTATCTGCTGATACATTTTTTACATAATCAATGGTTTTATCCATTATCATATCAGTAAGGTACTTAGTATTCGGGCCGCTTAGTTTCACATTTTTATAAGGCGGGTAATAACTTGTAGGGCTACCCGCATGTGAACCGCCAATGTTCGTATCAAATCCATATTGGGTAGGGTCATCACTCAAATGCCATTTGCCCGCTATGCAAGTGGTATAACCACTTTCTTTTAATGATCCGGCTAATGTTTTAAATTTAGGGTCGAGCGTTTCGGTATTGGCAATCGGGATCAGTTTACGGTCAATGCTCTTCCCTCTATCCGAGTTAGCAACAGTGTATATCCCATGCCGCGGCATCCATTGACCCGATATTAAGCTGGCCCGGCTTGGAGCGCAGTTGGCAGCTGACGCGTAAGCATTGGTAAAAACCATGCCCCGTGCAACTAATGAATCTATTACCGGCGTTTCATAAAACTGCGAACCCATAAAACCCACATCGCGCCAGCCCATATCATCAACAAGAATAATCAAAATATTAGGTCGCTTATTTTGCGCTAAACAAAAATTAAGTACAAAATTTAACACTATTACAAATGTTAATTTAAGTTTCATTGTTACCTGGTTATAACTGCGTATTAAAAACCTTTTATCAATTACTTAAACATCCAAACAGGAATGGGATACTACCCTATATAAAGCCAGTACCCCACCATCCCTGTTTTAAATTAAATCAGTTACCAACTCGGTGATTGTTTCAATTGAGGGTTAAGTGCTAATTCCTGTGTTGGAACAGGCTCTAAATAATATTTATCCAGCCAACCTGCGGGCACTCCAAAAAATTGCACATATCCCGAAGGCCCGCCACCGCTAATACTTAGCTTATTGTTATAATCTGAATTGTTAACCCAAACCCCCAATTGCTGTTTGTTAAGATAGGTGCCCTTCATCCATCTTTTCAGGTCGTTAAACCTAAATCCGTCGCCCATCAGTTCAACCCTGCGTTCGCGGCGTATTTCCCATAATACAGGGTCAACACTTGGATCGCGATTGGCATCAAAAGAAGCGGTTATGTTAGATACCACCATATTAGGCAGGTTGGCCCGGGGCCTTAGTTTATTGATAGTTTGATTGGCAATGGCCTGGGTAAACCCACCAAGCTCAAACTCAGCTTCGGCATAGTTTAGCCATACTTCCTCTATACGGAAAAGCGGGCAGTCATTCGTAGAGTTATTACTAACATCAAGCGGTGTCCTGTTATAATATTTCCAAAAGAAATAACCCAGCTCACCTACGCCCTGGGGCTGGCCACCGTTGAAATTTCTAAAATGCGGCGACATATTTAAAACAAGGCCTGTTTGCATAGTTGCGCTCCATGCTACCATAGGCAAAACTTTACCTTTTGACGGACTAAGTGTATTCATCAGGGTAATGTATTCGGCATCGGCCGGTTTTGAATCGTAGGTCCAGTTAAACGGAGGGCTGCCAATTGTAACTTTAAATGGCGGCACAACAGTATAATACAAACGCCTGTCGCGGTTGCGGAACGCGTTATACATGGTTTTATCGCCTGCATAAACGGTGCTGGTAGTTATAGGCATGCCATCGGTGCATAAATAACTTTCAACAGCATCCTTGGTAACATCAATGTTCCAGGACGTACTTCCCATATACCGTACTGTTCCATGGTCGGTTAGATTAGGCGCGTACTGTTTAAAAAGAATAATCCCGGGTTGCCCGGTCAGGTCTTCCGAATTATATACATCGTCATAATTGCTCGCAATGGTAGGAAAAGTGGGCAGTAGTTTTGCAGAATAAGTTGCACAAGCCTGTAAGTAAGTATCAGCATTAGCTAAGCCATGATATTTACGCCATGTCCCTTCAAATAAACCAAAACGCGATATTAATGCCCTTACACAATTTACGTTAATGGTATTAACCCCCTCGCCGGCAGGTTTAATATGAGCTTCTGCAAATTCAAGGTTACTCAAAATATTTGAAGCTACCACATCACGTGGTGTAGCGGCAGCAAATAATACACTTTTTGAGGTATCGGTTAATGCATGTTCTACCCACGGCACATTGCCAAAGGCCGCTATAAGGTCATAATAGCGCAAGGCCCTGAAAAAATAGCCAACACTACGCCAATGGTCTTTATCGGTTTGTACCATGGTTGATTGGTCAATATTATCCAGCATCACATTTACCTGACGTATGTATGCAAAATTCCATCCCGAAATAGCTAAAGATGTGGATGTACCACCGGTACCCGGGATTATTTTGGTTTGAAAAGCATAAACAGACTGCTGCCCTGCTAGTGTATAACTTAAATTATCTGTGTTATATTCGCTGTTAAAATCATTAGGATAAGCGACTGATCCGTTTCCATACCCGTTAAAATAATCATACAAACCCCAGGCATACGTTTGAAAATTATTATAATTATTAAACGCTGTAGCTGTTGTTAATTGTGTTTTGGGTGTTTGGGTGAGGAAATCTTTCTTGCACCCCGCCCATAGCAGTGGCAGCAATGTGGCCGCATAAAATAGATACTTTTTCATATTCAATAATTTTATAAACATTAATTGATGATTTAAAGTGTAAGGTTAACCCCAAATGAAGTTTTCCTTAAAAACGGGTATTGTAAACCGTAGCCCTGATCTGTTAAAGTAGGATCGACCCCTTTTGGTAAATGATCAAATAAGAATGGATTTTCTACACTGCAAAAAATGTGGAATGAATTCATGTGCAACTTTTGGACTAATTCTTTTGGCAATGTATAAGCAAGCGCCAGGTTATTTACCCTCAAATAAGCGCCGTTAAGCAAAAGGCCGGTTTGTACAATTTGATTGGTGCCCTGGTTACCTGCCCCCTGGTCATAAATACGGCCAAAATGAGCGTTTGTATTGGTTCGGGTCCAGTAATTTAACTCGCCCTGGTAAACAGTGGCGAATGTGTAATTGTTAGGCACGGTTAAAGCGTTTATTAATGCCAGGTCCATTTTAGCAACACCGCTCAATACAAACGAAAAGTCGAAATTTTTATAGCCTACGCTGCCGTTTGCCCCAAACTGGTACCTGGGAGTACTGTTCCCTATAATTTTCCTGTCGCCGGGGTTAGATAAAGTTGAGGCGCCCGGAGTAATTACCCCATCGCCATTAAGGTCTTTATACTTCACATCACCCGGATTCGGCAGTTCGCCCTGATAGGTAATTACACCGGGCAGCAATTTGCCACCGGTTAAGTTATTATTTAACGAACCCGCAACAAAGTCATTTGCGGTATAAAATCCGTTGGTTACATATCCCCATATCGATCCTGACTTTTCGCCAGCGTAGTAGGTATTGATTAAACCTATAGGGTTACCATCAAATTTAGTAACAGTTGATTGTGAATCATATACGTTTAAACCTATATTGTACCTTACTTTTCCAATTTTATCTCTCCAGTTTACTTGTAATTCGACGCCTGTTGCCTGTAAAGTGGCCGTGTTTTGTAACGGGGCGCCTGTACCTAATACAGCAGGTAACGGGGTAGCGCCCGCAGCCAGAATATCGCTCGTAGTTCTCCTGTACCAGTCAAATGAGCCAGTTAAGCGGTTGGCAAATAATCCAAATTCAACACCATAATTAAGAGTCTTTACTTTTTCCCAGGTAAAAAATGAACTAATAATGCCAGGTGAGGATAAACTGTTTAAATAGGCGCCAGCGCCATTTAACCATGCGGGTTGGGTGCCGTTTAATACGGGTATAAACGAATAGGGGCCAATATTTTGGTTACCCACAGTGCCAATAGATGCCTTTAACTTTAATTCAGAAAGAACAGACTTTACCACATTCATAAAGTTTTCGTCAATGATCCTCCAACCTACTGACGCGGCGGGGAAAAACCCAAAACGGTGATTAGGCGGGAAGTTAGAAGACCCATCATAACGGCTGTCTAATTCGAGTATGTATTTACCTTTATAATCATAATTTAAACGTCCGAAATATCCTTGCAAAGTGGTGGCAGAATAACTATCGCCGGCATTTAACGGCCCTGTTCCCTGTGTAATTGAAGGCAGGTTTGCCACTATCATCCCATTGCGGTAAACATAATTATTGCTGGTATAATTATTTTCCTGGTTATAACCTGCTAATAAACCGAAATGATGGTCGCCCACTGATTTCACATAATTGCCATAAATATTTAGCGATTTAGAGGTGGTTGGAGTATTCGATATTTCATAAGTCCCGGTACCATACGGTGTGATGTTATAATTGTTTGGATTAACTAACTGAACCAGTTCGTTATAAAGTGTTTGCGTATTTTGAAGGCCGTCGAATTTATACTCACCGGTCAGGGTTAACCCCTTAAACGGTTTTACTATGGTCCTACCGATAAGCGTAATATCGCTGGTTTGTGATAGGTTTGGTGAGCTTGTGGAAACTACGTTTTTAGGAGTCCCGCTAATCCCGATGATACCATTTGATGCCGGGATATAATATGAATCAGTTGTCAGCGTCGAATAGTTTTCCGCAAGTTGAAATTCATTAAGTTGAACTGCATTAGTACTTGGCGTGGTGGTTGATGAATTGTAATAATTGACAGTTAACTGTGTGGTTAACCATTTATTAACATCTGTACTAATCATGGAGTTGACCGTATATCTTGAAAAATTATCCTGGTGGGCGCTTGGCACAATAATACCATTTTCATTTACCGATCCTAATGACAGGCGGAATGTGGTATTGTCAGAACCACCACTTACAGACAAATTATTTGTAAATTGGGGAACAGAACTGCCAAGTAACTGGCCAAGTTGATCTGTTGCTGCCAATTGATACCCCAGGCCGTTAATGTAACTAACGCCTCCCGGATATTTGGCCGGATTTGCAATATAATCATTTTCCAACTGTGTCCAGGTAGCCACATTTTGGCCTGAATAATAAGATACAGTACCCATATCCGTTAATGATTGTAGAAACTGCGAAGGGGTAGCCTTTACAGGTAAATTAACCGCGCTGGCAAACGTCACATTGTTGTTATATTGAAATTGCACTTTTTGCCCTTTTTTACCTTTTTTCATGGTAATAAGTATTACGCCAAATGCCGAACGTCCGCCGTAAATGGCAGCAGAACCAGCATCTTTTAACACAGATATTGTTTCAATATCTTCAGGGTTAATTAAGTTTAATGAGCCGTTGAAGGGCATATTATCAACCAATATTAAAGGAGACCCTGTATTAACTTGACTCCCGACAGTACTAATATCGGTACCGCCCCTTATATTAATGGATGTCGCTGAACCCGGCTGGCCCGAGCCTATTGAAACCTGCAAGCCCGGCACAACATTCATTAACAAGGCAGATGTCGTGCTAACCGGCCTATCGGCCAATACATCGCCCATTTTTACGGTTGATATGGCCCCTGTTACCAGGGCTTTACTTTGTGAGCCGTAACCAACTATTACAATTTCGTTAAGCCCTTTTTTTACCTCACGTAAAGTAATATCCAGGTTTGTGCGGTCGCCCACTTTTATTTCCTGGCTTATATATCCAACATATGAAAAAATCAACACTGCGTCGCTATAAGGCACCGTTATGCTGTATTTTCCATTTATATCAGATATCGCTATAACGTTTGCACCTTTAACTTTAATGGTAACGCCTGGTATAGGCGCGCCGGTTGTATCGGTAACTTTGCCCTGTATTTTTTGAATAGCCGCCTGTATTACCTTAACGGTTTTATGTTCGTCTTTTTTGGTTATAACAATGTTTTTTTCAACAATACTATAGGTTAAGGGCAGGTTGCCAAAGCAAGTGTTTAAAATCTCTTCAATTGAAGCGTTTTTAAAGTTTATATTTACCCTGGCTGCTTTTACATCCTTATTGTCGTAAAAAAACACATAGTCTGATTGTTTTTCAATAGCATGAAAAACCTGATCTAAAGATTTATTTCTTTCGTCCAGCGTTATTTTTGCGCTGTATCCTTTAGCGCTTGCCTGTACAAGGACGATGGTGAGGAAAAGTGTTGTTAACTTCATAATACGAAGCACTTTAGTTGTGAGCCATCCGCCAAATGGCCGGGTAACTATTGTGTAAACATTAAAATTCATTGGTTTTGTAGTTTAGGTTAATACATGAATAATTCACATCAATTATCATCCTTAATAATAAGGTAGTTGACTCAGAATTTTACTTCGCGAAAGTGCCTCGGAACACTTTTGCGGTTTTTCTTTTCAACCTTTTTTCGGGAGTTTATGGATTGTAAAGCTGTTTCATACTTTTTTGATTTAGTTGTTGATGATTAGTTGTTACTATTATTTTCCTCTATCCTGAAATACACTTTGGCAAGGCTAAGTATTCGTTAATGCCTGCGATGCATTTACATTTCTGAAATATTCTCCGTCGCTAATGAATGCTTTCAACGAATCCAAATGATATTTTCGATCTCGCTTCGCTTAAAAGGTTAAGGCTCTTATTTCTGACAGCGAGATAAAATAGGAGCAAGGGAAGTGTTCAGTTTTGACCAAAGCATTATTAATACGTCCTGAACCACATCCTTGGCTTCTTCTGCCTTCATTGAAATATTTATTAAACCACAACACTTATCTTTTCCAACATTCATGCTAAATCCTTTACTCAGAAGTACTTTAATTTATCTCAAAATGCTTTGTTTCTTTAAAAGCTTTGTTAGTGCAATTTATAGATTGTTGTGATTGGTATGCATTACAAACTTTGCGCAAACGTTTGATAATGATATTATTTAAACTAATAGATAACTTTAAAAAGGCGATGGGTAATTAATTACTGCAAACAAACAAGAAAAGCCGGGTTTATACCGCCCGGCAAAACAATATTATTTGTTGTAAATACATTTCAGTAATTTTATGAACACAAAGATTGACGATGACAGCCAAACCCGCTACTATTAAAGAAATTGCTAAAATTCTCAATGTTTCCATATCAACAGTATCAAGGGCATTGCATAAACACCCAAGCATTGGCCTTACTACGCAGCTAAAAGTTCAAAAATTAGCTAAAGAACTTAATTACGAGCCTAATCAAACCGCTATATTCTTTCAGCAGGGCAAAACCTATACCATTGGTGTTATTTTACCCGAACTGTCCGAAGCCTTTTTTTCGGCGGCAATCAGCGCTATAGAAGAAACTGCTTATAAACGAAAATATACGGTTTTATTAGCCCAATCG
>JAQBOH010000167.1 GCA_028288125.1 Mucilaginibacter sp. | reverse complement strand
CGGATGGCAATTTAGCCAACGTTGATGAAACCGTGTGGGGACGGGTGGCCAAGCTGCAGCCGGTTGTAAATGCATTTGATAATAACCCGGCATCGCGCAAACTGCAGGATGTTGGTTTGGACGGTTTAAACGATACAGATGAACAAACAAAATTTGCCAGCGTAATACAGCAGGTAAAAGCGCAGCTGAACGCGCCGGCGGCAAATAATTTCGCGGCCGATCCCTCGTCGGATAATTACCAGTATTACCAGGGGCCGGCATTGGACAGGGCAGGTGCGGGCATACTGAAGCGTTACAGCCAGTATAATGGTACCGAAGGCAACTCGCCAACGTCGCAGCAGTCGCTGGCATTGCTGGGATTGCAAACGTCGGCCTCAACTGCGTTGCCCGATGGCGAAGACATTAACCGCGATAACAACATGGACCAGGATGATGAATACTTTCAATATAAAGTATCTATGCGGCGGCAAGACCTGGTGGTGGGGAAAAACTTCGTCAGCGATAAAATTACCTCGCAGGTTAAGCTGGCCAACGGCACAACGCAGGCGGCTACCTGGTACCAGTTTCGTGTACCCATAAGGGCCTATGAATCTGCCGTCGGCGGCATACAGGATTTTAAATCGATCCGGTATATGCGTATGTTCATGACCAATTTTGCCGATACCGCGGTATTGCGCTTCGCCACAATGCAATTGGTGCGCGGCGAATGGCGCGCATTTAATACCGAGAACAACCCGGCAAATGTAATTGCCGACCCATCGCTCATCAACCCGCCGCTTGACAATTCGACTATTGACGTTCAAGCCGTAAATATCGAAGAGAATGGCCGCAGGGCATCTATCCCGTATGTTGTTCCGCCTGGCATCCAGCGACAAACCAACTTTAACAATTTACAGGCCAATACCAAGTTAAACGAGCAGTCGCTTTCGCTGCTTGTAGCAAACCTGCGCGATGGCTATTCGCGGGCGGCATTCAGGTTATTTAACAACGACCTGCGAAAATATAAACGGCTGCAGATGTTTATACACGCCGAGGGCAGCCAATTAAAAGATAAGGACATCAGCGCTTTTGTGCGTTTGGGCGCCGACTATATCGATAACTATTATGAATACGAGATACCACTCAATATAACCCAGCCCGGCACGTCTGACCCGGCGGCTATATGGCCCGCGGGCAACGACCTCGATCTGCAGCTGTCGTTACTGACCAACGCGAAGGTGGCACGGAATAACGCGAGATTTAACGGTAAGCCGTGGCCATTAAACCTGCCCTTTACAATAAGCGACGGGGCTAATAAAATCACAATTGTGGGCCAGCCTGACCTGAGCCGGTTGACTACCGTTATGCTTGGGATGCGAAACCCGCTTAGGACACCGGCTACATCCGGCACCGACGATGGGCTTGATAAAACAGGAACGGTTTGGTTTGATGAATTGCGGTTAACAGATTTTGACCAAAGCGGCGGCTGGGCCGCGGTTGGACGGGTTAATGCTAAGCTGGCCGACCTGGCGGATATTACCATAGCGGGCAACAAAACAACCGCGGGTTTCGGCACACTCGACTCGCGGATAGGCGACCGCAGCCTGAATGATATAGTGGGTTATGATATATCCGGCAATATCGAACTGGGAAAATTCTTCCCGGACAAAAGCGGCATTCATATACCGGCGTATGTAAATGTATCTACGCAGGTGAGCACACCACAGTACGACCCTGCGTCGCCTGATGTGCTGTTAAAACAATCGCTGAACGCGGCCAGCACAACGCAAAAGCGCGATTCGATACAAAATGCTGCCGAAGATTATACAAGGCGTAAAAGCTTTAATCTGACAAATGTTCATAAAGCGAAAACCGACCCTAAAGCAACAAGCCATGTATGGGATATCGAAAACTGGAATGCAACAGTAGCTTTCACCGATTATGTGCATCATGATTTTACCACGCTGAACACGCTGGAAAAGACCTATCGCGTGGCATTGGCTTATAACTACGCCAGCCAGCCGCGGTATTACAGCCCGTTTAGCAAGATCATTAAAAATAACCTGTTCGCGTTAATACGCGATATCAACTACAGCCTGCTGCCGTCGAGGTTAAATTACGCGATATCATTCGACCGGTTTTACTCGGAAAACACGCTTAGAAATAATGATCCGACACAGATCGTACCCATACCAACTACCTTTAACAAAACATTTAACATTACCCGTGTTTATGGTATCGGATGGAATTTGACAAAATCGCTGTCGATGGATATCGATGCGACCAACTTATCGACAGTTGACGAGCCTTATGGCCGGCTCGACGGGTTAAAGGTAGATACGCTTTGGCGGAATGTATTAAACCTGGGCCGTACCACCAATTACAACCATACCATGAATTTTAACTATACAGCCCCGCTCAATAAAATTCCGGGTATGGACTGGACCAGTTTGATCGCGCATTACAGTACGCAATTCACCTGGCAATCGCAGCCGCTTTTTGCCATAAATGACCCGCAATACAACGTCGGTAACAGCATACAAAACAGGCGCACCATCCAGGTAAATCCTGCTTTAAATTTTGGCACCCTGTATAATAAGTTCTCATTTATTAAAAAAGCTATGGCTGCGGATAACAGCAATCCGCTGACCAAATTTTTTGCGGGCCTTTTAACGAGCATTAAAAGCGTCAGCGGCTCATATACGCTTACACAGGGCACATTTATACCGGGATATCTTCCCAAATCAAATTTGCTTGGCGAGGACTTGACTTACAGTTCGCCGGGCATTGGGTTTTTGTTGGGCAGCCAGGCCGACCTTAGGCAAACAGCGATCACCCACGGCTGGATAAGCACAGATACCCTTCAAAACCAACCCTATGTCACCATTCGAAATGAGGATTTGCACCTGAAAAGCAGTATTGAACCGATCAAAGACCTGCGTATTGAATTGAGCGCCTTTAAAACGCAGGATCATACTTATCAAACAAATTTTAAATCGGTTGACGGCACAAATAATATTCAGAATTTAAGCCCGGTAACATCCGGGGATTACAGTATATCATACCTGACTATCGGCACAGCCTTTTCAAAAATAAACGGCGTGGATAATACTTCCGCCACATTCCAGAAGTTTATGGGCTACCGGGCGGTTATTTCACAAAGATTGGGCAGTCTTAACCCCAACTCGTCCGCCCCGCCGACCGGCGGTTATGCCGATGGCTACGGGCCTAACTCGCAGAATGTTCTGGTACCGGCCTTCCTGGCTGCCTATGCCGGGAAAAACGCCGCTACTGCGGGGCTCAGTCAGTTTCCGTCTATTCCCATTCCAAACTGGCAGATAACATACAATGGGCTGAGCCGCATACCGTTTTTTAGTGATTGGTTCGATTCCTTTGATCTTAAACATGGCTACCGGTCGTCGTACACGGTGGGCAGTTTTAGTACTCTGCTGCAATACCAGGAAACAAACGGCGCGGTAAGCGCCCGGGATGCCAATAATGATTTTTTACCTTTCTACCAGTTTTCGGAAGTCACTATTTTTGAAGAGTTTACACCGCTGATAGGCTTTGATGCCCGTTTTAAAAACAACATGACGGCCAATTTTGAATACCGGCGCAGCAGGGCGCTCAGTTTGAGTGTTTTAAATAGCCAGCTGTCACAGCAAAACGAAAATGTACTGGTATTTGGCTTTGGCTATCATACCAAAAGCTTCAGGTTCCCATTTGGCTGGTTTAATGATTCGCGGAACAACGATGTAAACTTTAAGCTCGACTTTTCGCTGCGCGATAATAAGGTGCTTATTTACCAGGCCGATGTACAAGCCGCGCAGATTTCATCCGGCGCGCAAAATATTACAGTGCGGCCATCTATCGATTATGTCATCAACCAGCGGTTTAACCTGAATTTGTTTTACGACTCAAACATCACCCGGCCATATACCTCGCAAACGTTTAATACCGCCTTTACCAATTTTGGTATTAATTTGAAGCTAATGCTGCAATAGGGACCGTTGAGTTTTTTCATTTGAGATTTCGTTGATTGAGCACGGAGCTTACCAAGACACCCCTGTTAGCCGTCTTTAAATTGAGGATATTTTTTGTCTTTATTTCCCCCTGAAAATGGCATGCGCCCCTATCGCCACGTATTTGGTTATTATCTACCTTTACTTTTATAACTAAGATATAGTAACACTATGGCAGATACCAATGATCAAACGGCCGGTTCGCAAAAGATCACACCGTTTTTATGGTTCGATACGCAGGCCGAAGAGGCTATGAATTTTTACGTTTCTGTTTTTAGAAATTCACGGAAGGGCAATGTATCACGTTACGGTGATGCGGGGCCGGGAGCAAAGGGCTCGGTGATGTCGGCAACGTTTTGGCTGGAAGGGGTAGAGTTTTCGGCGTTAAACGCCGGGCCGCATTTTAAATTTTCGCCGGCTACATCGTTCTTTGTGCACTGCAAGGATCAGCAGGAGGTTGATGAATACTGGGATAAACTGCTCGAAGGTGGGCAGGCTATGCAATGCGGCTGGATCACTGATAAATTCGGGGTTACCTGGCAAATTATACCAGACGCTTTAGGGAAGTTGCTGGGCGACCCGGATCGCGAAAAGGCAGGAAGGGTAATGAAGGCCATGATGAAGATGGTAAAGATCGATGTAGCGGGATTGAAACGGGCATACGACGGGGAGAATTAAAAGTCGGAGATCGAAAGAGGGGTTAAAAAAACCGGGGTATAAAATGCTTATTTGGGTATTTGTGTAAACTGAAAAATATTCCCTGCAAAATTTAATTCGGTATGTTTATATCAGTACCGGCAAGAGTGTCAACAATTACCGACACTTTATGTACAAATAAAAAACACTTCTTATTTATTAATTAAATTAATTAAAAGTTAAATTACTATATATCAAGTGATTGTTTTTTAGCTGTATTTTTATTTACACTAATTTAACAACGGCACGATTTTGAACTGGTTATAAGCAAGTAACCACATGTTAAACTAAATTTAGGAAATCATGGCAACTACAAAAAGTTCAAGTGAAAAAGGAAACAACTCTTCATCAAAAAGAGGAAATTCATCAAGTGACAACAAATCACAAGGTAACAAATCTTCTAAATCAGGTTCAGGTTCTCAAAGCAGCAGGTAAAGTGATGTAACTCAGTTTTCAGACTTTTTAAAATTTAATCATTTTATCGAAAGAGAGGCGCCATCGGCACCTCTCTTTTTTTGTTCAATTTTTCGCGGAATTAAAATATACCTGCCGACCAGGACAAGTGATAAGCAAGCAATAATATTATGCACGCACAGTTACTTTATTTTGGTTAATTTTGCGCTGTACCAATTGCGCCTGCCATGGAAAGCATTACACCCTACCAATCCCAGTACAAAATCCGTTTTGTTACAGCCGCGTCCCTGTTCGACGGGCACGATGCCACCATTAATATTATGCGCCGTATTTTGCAGTCATCAGGCGCGGAAGTGATCCATTTGGGGCATAACCGTTCGGTTGATGAGGTGGTGAATTGCGCCATACAGGAAGATGTGCAGGGTATAGCGTTAACATCGTACCAGGGTGGTCACGTGGAGTATTTTAAATACATGCACGATCTATTGAAAGAGCGTGGCGCGGGACATATCAAAATTTTTGGCGGCGGTGGCGGCGTCTTTTTGCCGCAAGAAATTGCTGAGTTGGAAGCCTATGGCATCACCAAAATATATTCACCTGATGATGGCCGCAAAATGGGCCTGCAGGGTATGATAAACGATATGCTGCAGAAATGCGACTTTCAGAATAAAATAAAATTAAACGGCGAGCTTAAGCATTTACCGCAAAAAGATATACAATCCATCGCCACGGCGATAAGCATCGTTGAGAACTACCCTAAGGAAGCCGACCATTTTTTAAGCGAGGTACACAAGCTGATCAAAATAAGTCATATCCCTGTAATAGGAATCACGGGCACGGGCGGGTCGGGGAAATCATCGCTGGTGGATGAAATAGTGCGCCGCTTTTTAATGGAAACGGATAAAACGCTTGCCATTATTTCGGTGGATCCTTCAAAACGTAAAACCGGTGGCGCCCTGCTGGGCGACCGTATCCGGATGAACGCCATTAACAGTCCGCGGGTTTATATGCGCTCGCTGGCCACCCGCCAGGCTAACCTGGCGCTTTCAAAACACGTGCAGGAAAGTATTGATATCTGCAAAGCTGCCGGTTATGATTTGATCATCGTAGAAACATCAGGCATCGGGCAGTCGGATACGATGATCACAGACTATTGCGATTTGTCGTTATACGTAATGACGCCTGAGTTTGGCGCAGCTACGCAGCTGGAAAAAATCGATATGCTTGATTTCGCCGATATGGTGGCGCTCAACAAGTTCGACAAACGCGGCGCGCTGGATGCCATCCGCGATGTGCGCAAGCAATACAAACGCAACCATAAGCTTTTCGACGCCAAGGACGAAGATATCCCGGTTTACGGTACAATGGCTTCGCAATTTAACGACCCGGGGATGAACGCCCTATTTACCGCGTTAATGAAAATGATCAAAACGAAAACCGGGGTGGAGTTTGAGACGAAAGGCGAAAGGTTAAAGCTGAAAGGTGAGGAGTCGGAGAAAATATATATCATTCCGCCTGACAGAAATAGGTATTTGGCTGAGATCGTTGAAAGTAGTAATTCCTATAAACAATGGGTGAATGAACAATGTAAAATAGCGCAGCAACTTTATGCGGTTAGCCTCACCCAAACCCTCTCCAAAGGAGAGGGCTTAAAAGAGGGTCAAAGCAAAGTCCTCTCCTTTGGAGAGGATTTAGGTGAGGCCCTACAGCAGTTACAAAAACACCTGGAAGCGCACCTGCACCCCGAATGCAAACACCTGCTTAAACAATGGCCCGAAACCATTAAACAATATACCGCGGAAGACTTTATTTATAAGGTAAGAAATAAGGAGATCAAACAGCCGCTTTATTATACTTCGCTGTCGCAGCTGCGTATCCCCAAAATTGCCTTGCCGAAATATGAGGCCTGGGGTGATATACTGCGCTGGCTGCTGACGGAAAATGTGCCCGGCGAGTTTCCATATGCCGCAGGTGTTTTCCCGCTTAAGCGTGAAGGAGAAGACCCGACCCGAATGTTTGCCGGTGAGGGCGGCCCGGAGCGTACCAATAAACGTTTTCATTATGTGTCGCTTGGTCAGCCGGCGCACCGGCTGTCGACTGCGTTTGATTCGGTTACGCTGTATGGCGAGGATCCGCATATCCGGCCGGACATTTATGGTAAGATAGGAAACTCCGGCGTGAGCATAGCCACGCTGGATGATGCCAAAAAATTATACTCCGGGTTTGACCTTTGCGAGGCGGCCACATCGGTATCCATGACCATAAACGGGCCCGCGCCTATGCTGCTCGGCTTTTTTATGAACGCTGCTATTGACCAGCAATGTGAAAGATATATTACCGAGCATAAACTCGAACATTTGGTTGAGGCGAAGTTTAAGGAGCTGTATGACGATAAGGGGTTGAAGCGTCCGCACTACCAATCAGCCCCACCCAAACCCTCCCCGGAAGGGAGGGCTTTAAAAGAAAGCGAAGTTAAAGTCTCCCCAACCGGGGGAGATTTAGAGGGGGCTAAACTACCGGCAGGTAACAGCGGCGTGGGCCTGATGTTATTGGGCCTTACCGGCGACCAGGTTTTGCCCGCTGATGTTTACGAAAAGATAAAGGCCCATGCGATAAGCAGCGTGCGCGGTACGGTGCAGGCGGATATTTTGAAGGAAGACCAGGCGCAGAACACCTGCATATTTTCGACCGAATTTGCTTTGCGAATGATGGGTGATATCCAGCAATATTTTATTGATCAAAAGGTCCGTAACTTTTATTCGGTTTCTATATCCGGCTACCATATTGCCGAGGCCGGGGCCAACCCGGTGACACAATTGGCGTTTACTTTATCAAATGGGTTTACTTATGTGGAGTATTACCTGAGCCGGGGCATGCATATCGACGATTTCGCGCCAAACCTGTCGTTCTTTTTCTCGAACGGCATCGATCCGGAATATTCGGTGATCGGCCGGGTTGCAAGGCGGATATGGGCGAAGGCGGTTAAAAATAAATACAAAGGGAACGACCGCTCGCAAAAACTGAAATATCACATTCAAACCAGCGGGCGTTCGCTGCATGCGCAGGAGATTGATTTTAACGATATCCGCACCACGCTGCAGGCTTTATATGCCATTTATGATAACTGCAATTCGCTGCACACCAATGCTTATGACGAGGCTATCACCACACCGACCGAAGAATCCGTACGGCGGGCCATGGCTATACAGCTGATCATCAACCGGGAACTTGGCCTCGCTAAAAATGAAAACCCTTTGCAGGGCGCATTCATTATCGAGGAACTGACCGACTTGGTCGAGGAAGCCGTATTAGCCGAATTTAAGGCCATCAACGATCGCGGCGGCGTATTGGGTGCAATGGAAACCATGTACCAACGCAGCAAGATACAGGAAGAATCGCTGTACTACGAAACCCTGAAGCATACCGGTGAATACCCTATCGTTGGCGTAAACACATTTCTGAATAAAAAAGGCTCGCCTACCATTGTACCGTCGGAAGTGATCCGGGCAACCGAAGAAGAAAAGGAGTTCCAGATCACCGCGCTGCACGAGTTTCAGCACCGCAATGAAGACAATATTCCGCAATTGCTAAAGAACCTGCAGCACACCGCCGTTGCCGGCGAGAATATTTTTGAAAGCCTGATGGAAGCCTGCAAATATTGCTCGCTGGGGCAAATATCGCATGCTTTGTATGAAGTTGGTGGGCAGTATAGAAGGAATATGTAGCGATGTCTAGAGAAAAACTATTTCCTGTTAATTTCGAAAACAAGATTATATAAAAAACTTTTTAATTTAAGAATCTGCACCCTTGCAATATTATAATTGGTACTATCCAAAATAATATTACCATTCACAGGCGATATCTTGGTAACGTTATTCCTTAAAATTATCAGTTCGTTACGAACAACAGAAACATCTATTCCTTTACAATGACTTGAATTAATGAGCCGCTCTATTAATAACAAATCTTCATTTATAATTTTAAAATTGTTTACAGCTTTACCAAAAGGTAAACTTTTGTCATGAATAAGGCCAATCAATTCATTTACAACTTTTAAGGATGATTTAATTTCCTTTATTAAAAACTCCTTTTCGGAATGGTTTCTTGTAAAAACCTTGTTAACGCTGGTTGCAATATAAATCCCCAAAAAACCAGTGATGCCAATTGACAGCAAATCAGCTAGTCTAATTGTTTTTTCAAATACAAAATAGGAAAAATTACAAAAAAAAACTCCCAGTAAAATACCGAAAGCCCAAAAAATTGAATAAATAAAATATTTATTATTCAACATCTTTAATATAATTATCAATTTCAGATATCCAGTCAGGTTCTTCCGTCGAGATTATCTTTAAATGAGATAAAACTTCGTTTTTACCAAAGTCTTTGGTAAGACGCATAAACGCTTCATCTAAGAAAGATGTTGCATATCCTTCTGTCCCGTCCAAATCAATAGTTAATACTGCTTTATCATCCAAAGCCTCTTGAAATGCATGGCAAAGAATTTTTTCATAAAACTCCTGTCCTGAATCATGCCCATCTGTATAATATCTTGCGCCTGGTGTTTCTGAAAAGTCGCTACTAATTTTCAGAAAATGTTTTGTTGCTATTTGCATGTCTTATCAATTACCCATGAATAAAAAGTACCTGAAAAGGGGGTTTTTAATTTAATCGCACTCGAACTATCAAAATCCAAAAATACGTTATTCGTAATAACTTTAAGTCCCTTGATAGTCATATTTTTATGATTATTTTTTATCACAATTAGACCTTTTCCTCTGTTCGCCAATTTTGTTCTCGAACGAAATTCACCGTCAAATGCCCTTTCCAGCAACTCTTCATTCGATGTAAAATATCTATCCTTAAATTTGAAATTTATCGTGTTAATAATACCGTCTCCATTGTCAACGAAACAAAACTCCACTTTGTTTTGATCAATGTAATGGTTAGTAGAAATATACCAGGTTTTTTCTCTTTCATTATTTAAATAAGCATGATTCACTGAGTTTGTCATCAACTCAATTAGCATACCTTGTAATTTTTGGTTTCTCATTTCTAACCCCATCACTGTTTTCATCGATTTGTGAATTATCGTTGCAGACTCTCTTTGAAGAATGGTGGATTCTCCCTTTTTAAGTGTAACATTTAATCCATCATTTTTGACCTTCGCCAAAGGGCCAGTAAAATATTTTATAAAGCCTGATTGTTCTATAAATGATTTTGCAGCGGCGTTCGTTGGCAAATTGTTAAATCCGACCTTAATTCGTTTATAGCTCATATCATAGAACAATGACAATAAAATGGTCATAGCACCATCGTCTATTCTTGTGACTTTAGAGAAATCAACAATAAATTGGTTAAATCTCCCGTTTTCAACAGTTTTTTTATTTTTATATACAAAAAACAAAACTGACTCGATATCTTGATTTATTGAAAATTTTTCCGGGACATTAATTATTATTTTTTTTTCTATGGCTTGCCCAAAATATGAATTTGTACTTTCGGATCGGGAACGTTTAGATTTTGGAAATCTTCTTCTTATGAACTTATTTTGAGATAAAATATACTTCTTAAATCTTCTCTTGTTTTTTAAATCCTTTCTTTGTTTTGATTTTAGTCGCGCGATATCCCTTCTTTTATTTTTTTTCGACATTACTGTTGGTTTAGAAAGAATGAAATTAGTTATTTATTATTAATACCAATTTATCCATCTCCTAACAATATAGGATTGCTACCCGATATAAAATTTCAAATCGCCCGTTCTAACTGCTTTTTTATATAAATGCTTCATTTTTAATATTTTGTATTAGATTAGTTCTCCAAACTTACCGTTTTGTTAACCTAAATCACGATTCTCATGGGAAGGTATTCTGAAAAAAATTGGAATAATCAAAACTCAGCCGCTGAAGACGCCATTGGTGGGATGTTTACTGCAGGCCTTTTAAATCTTGTGCCGAACCTGGATTTAGCATATAAGTGCGAGATTACAGACAGCCAAACTGGCTTAGTAGGCGTTACAGAAGAATGGCAATCCAGTAGAGAGATTGCACATGATGTTGCATGGAACGACTTACAAGAAAAAATCTTCGTCTCCCATGAAAATAGAAAAAACCAACTGCAAAGGGAGTTAAGAGAAAGTAATCAAAAATCCAATACTGAAGAAGAGACGGACTCATCAGGATGGCTGATAAAATGGGCTTTTTATATAGCATTATTTATAGCTGCCGGTTGGTTGGCTTTTGCCGTCGCCTTACCATTAATTCTTATTAATTCTGCAGCAGTAAGTTGCGTGGCAGGCTTGATTTATAAGGATTATAGAAAATATTTGTATTCACTATCCTTAATCGGAACGGTTTTTATTTTAGTAGACTATAATAAAGGCTGGCTCACCAAAACCCTTGTTAATAATATTGCGTTTTTTTCAGGAGCAATTCCATTTTTCTTATACCTAAATATTGCATGTGGTTTAATAGCCGCTTATTTTTTAATTCGGGATATTATCGACGAGAAAAATCCACCGTTAGTTGATGAAGGCGAATTTTCGAAACGAAATCTGATAATAATGGGATCGCTATTAGCTATTGGCGGAACAACTGTATTGCTGCAAAGGCATTTTGATGCACAAAGAAATACCAGAGTCATAGGATTTACTAACAATGCAAATAACCAGAGTTATTCGGCTGTTAAATGGGACAGCACTAAGATGGACAGCACTAAGATGGATAGTGCTAAAATGACCGATACTACTTCAATTAATAAAAGTAATGGAGCAGTTAAATCAGATAGTAGTAAAATTGATAACTCTACAATGAGTAGTATAAGCGTAGATAACAATGCCGCTAGTGATTTTCCTGGTTCATATCCTCAAGCATCAGCGCGATTATTGGTATCCGATGACGTAGTTTCTTTAAATAAACAAGACTTAAGGATTATGAGGAATGAGATATTTGCCAGGCATGGCTACATTTTTAAAACAACAGAGATGAAAGGTTATTTTGAACGATTGAGCTGGTATAAGCCTATATATGATGATGTTACAAATCAATTAACAAGCGTTGAAAAGTCGAATGTGGAATTTATAAAGGGTTATGAAAAATGAGAGTAACTCTTACCATAATTCTGATTTTATTCTTTTTTAATTTCAACTATCACAGTAGAAGTTCCACTCTAATTCACAAAGTGAAGATAAACAGCTCGTTTGATACTGTACCTGTAGCCGCAAAAAAACTGATCGATTGCTATAATAATTTCGTTACCGGCTACGCTGATAACAATATTATTTTCAAAGACGGAACAAAATTAACCTGGGATGACGGTATCAAAAATAAGTCGCACAGTTTGCTTCTGGAAAACCCCGATCTCAAAGATATGTTTAATCAAAAATATACTACGGGATCGCAAAACGTGTTTCCCGCACCGAACTTCGACCCCGGCAGGATAAGGAATGAGCCCTTCTTTTTAAAGATGTATGGCAGTACCAAAAAGGAAGTTGAAAAGAATTTAACGGAAATAACCTGGTGCCCTAAATTGGTTGGTCAAAAAATCAGGGTAACCAAAATAAACGGGATCGATAAAAAATTGTCAGAAATATCGAAAGAGCTTGATGAACACCCGGAATTAAAAAAATATTTAACCCAAATTGGCGGCACATTTACCTGGCGGAACATAAGCGGCACCAACAGGCATAGCATGCACAGTTTTGGGATGACGATGGATATCAATACTGCTTATTCCGATTATTGGCAATGGGCATGCAAGTGTACTAACGAAAACGTGACAGTTAAATATAAAAATAGAATACCTTCGATTATTGTAGATATATTTGAAAGACATGGATTTATTTGGGGAGGTAAATGGTATCATTACGATACCATGCATTTTGAATACAGGCCCGAATTAATTTAGCAAATGCAATATGAAAGCAGTATTAACATTAATAACCCTGTTGATTGCCGGACGCATTACTTCAACCGACAATGTGACAACACGTTTTAAAGTTCCCGGCGGCTATCATCAAATAACCGCGCAACCGGGATCGTTTGGCGCTTATCTGCAAAACCTCCCGCTTAAGCCGGTTGGTACTCACACCAAAACTTATAAAGGTGAAATCGCCGCAACTGATGTATACACTGCCGCGGTTGTTGATATGAGTGTTGGCAATGAAGACCTTCAGCAATGTGCCGATGCAGTAATGCGGTTACGGGGCGAATATTTGTATCAGCAAAAAAAGTATAGTGAAATTACTTTTCATTTTGAAAGCGGGTTCAGGTGCGATTATATTCATTATGCAAATGGCTATCGGTACTATAACGGCTCCTGGGTATTAAAAGCGAAAAAAGATTACGGATATTCAACTTTTATGCATTACATGAAACTTGTTTTTGCCTATGCCGGAACTTTATCCCTTCAAAAGGAATTGAAAACCCTTCAAAACGCCAATGACGTAAGAACGGGCGATGTTTTTATTCGGGGAGGTTCGCCCGGGCATTGTTTTATTGTACTGGATGTGGTAGAAAATGACGAGCATAAAAAGCAATTTCTGCTGGCGCAAAGCTTTATGCCGGCACAAGATATCCAGGTACTGCAATACCGCTCACCATGGTTCAGTCTGGATAAAAAGAGTGATATATTATATGGCGACTTAATTGATAAAACGTATCTGAAACGATTCGACTAACTCCCTTTTACCCCAACAGCCGCCCAAAATACCAGGTAACCGGGCTTGGTTTTGGAAATACGTATCCCCTTGAGCACCCTTGCCGGATCAGCCTGAATTTTTAGCAGGTCGATGTTGTGATGGTCTTTTTCCGTCATGTTGTTTTTCTTGCCCCATTTGCCCAGGTCATGTGCGAGGTAGCTTAGGTTGGGGTCGCTGGGTTTTATGTCCTGGTAGTAGTCGGGCAAAACAAATTCCTTTGTAGTGATAGCATTATTGTATATCAGCTGGATATGAAGATCGGAGGTGCCTTCCGCGCTTGTCAATGCCAAAAAAACAGACGAATATTTAGCTTTCGGTATAGTGAATTGAACTTCGCCGGCACCTGAGATACTGCAAGCCTGGTTATGCAGGGTGTCGTTATTTGAATAGTGCAGCACTATTTCCGGATGCGAACGATTGGCCTCAAATAATGGATTGTCGGGAAGGGCATGCGCATCTTTATTGCCATTAAATAATGCGGCTGACTCGGTGAGATAGCCATCCGCCAGGCCGTTTCCGTCTATCCCTTTCGTCCAGGTTACCAGCCGGTGGTTAGTCACGACAGTAACCGGCCGGGCATTTAAAATTTTACTCAGATCAAATTGAACTGCTGGATTTTCCAGGATTTGCGAATCCATAAGGCATAGGATATAAATAGAAAGTGCTAATACTGTTCTCATTTTAAAGCTTTTTTTAGGGCTATTTATTGATGTCCAAAATAGGCAATAATTATCACCTGAAACGTGCGTTGGCCCGCAATAAGTTTTTAAACATTTCGATATATATGTTTAAGCCAAAGTAAAACCGCCTGGATAAAACCTTTCGCTTCACAGCAAAAAAGGGCGGATGCCTTGTGAAGTAATTAACAAACTTATTGCACAAAGTGTTGATAACTTTGGTGGTAGATAGTGGTAAAATATGGTAAAAGTGTTCTACTTTTACACTACAAAAACCGTCAAAGCCGCCAAATGTCCTATTTAACCGGAGAATTTGAATGTAAACTAGATACGAAGGGTCGTATGATGGTTCCGGCTGGCCTGAAAAAAAAGCTACCAGAAGCTGACAGTGAGGGGCTTGTCATCAATCGCGGCTTCAAAAAATACCTGGTTATTTACACCAAAAAGGAATGGGACAAAAAGCTCGATGAGCTCAACAAACTTAATCAATACGAAAATAAAAATATAGAATTCATCAGGTACTTCACCCGCGGTGCTACCGAGCTGACCCTTGATGCCACCGGGCGCATAAACCTGCCAAAACAACTGCTGGATTACGCAGGCATCGACAATGAGGTGGTGCTCACCTGCCAGATCAATAAAATTGAAGTTTGGGATAAAAATGCCTACCAGGCGTTGATAGACAGTGAGCCGGAAAACTTTGCCGACCTGGCTGAGGATGTAATGGGCGGTAAAAGAAGGGAGGGTATGAATGAATAATTACCATACCCCTGTTATGCTGAAGGAATGTATCGAGGGGTTGAACATACGTCCCGAAGGCACTTACGTTGACGTAACTTTCGGCGGCGGCGGCCACTCCCGCGAAATATTAAAACACCTGGACAAAGAAGGCAAGTTGCTGGCCTTTGACCAGGATGCCGACGCGAAGCAGAATTTGATCGATGATGGTAGGTTTATTTTTGTAGACCAGAATTTTAGGTTCCTCAAAAATTTCAGCCGACTGCATCATGCCATCCCGGTTGACGGCATATTGGCCGACCTGGGTGTTTCGTCCTACCAGTTTGACCAGGCCGAGCGCGGGTTTTCCATCCGTTTTGACGCGGAACTGGATATGCGGATGGACCAGTCTTCAACTCTGACTGCAAAAGAAATTGTAAATACTTACCCGGAAGCTGAACTGCACCGGATATTCGGCGTTTATGGCGAGATACAGAATGCCAAATCATTGGCCAATACGATCGTAACATCCCGGTTAACTGCACCTATCGTAACTGTTGCCGATTTAAAAAACGCCATTTCGGCCCGCATACCGCGCGGCAAGGAAAATAAGTACCTGGCCCAGGTTTTCCAGGCGCTGCGCATTGAGGTGAACCAGGAACTGGAAGCATTAAAGGATTTTTTGATCCAGTCAGCAGAGGTGTTGGTATCTGGCGGCCGGTTGGTGGTGATGTCATACCATTCGCTGGAAGACAGGTTGGTAAAAAACTTCATCGCGAAGGGTAAATTCAGCGGGGAGGTTGAAAAAGATTTATACGGAAATGATAATAAACCTTTCGACGCGGTGAGCCGCGGGGCCATTACGGCATCGGAAGAGGAGATCAGTAAAAATAACCGGGCACGGAGCGCTAAATTAAGAATAGCGGTAAAAAGATGACGAATAGGCTGCGTACGCAAATTGATGAAGAAGAGGCTGAGAAAAAGCTTATCGTTGAAGAAAGGCCTGTAAAGGAAAAGGAAATTCCCGATAACTTTTTAAGCCAGTTTTTTGTAAAGAAGATATTTAATGCTGAAGTGGCTACCGGTGCCTTGCCATTCGTTTTGTTCATGGCGCTGTTGGGTATGATCTATATCGGCAACAGGCACCTGGCCGAAAAAAATATCCGCGATATCGACAAGATAAGCAAAGAAGTGAAAGAGCTAAGCTGGGATTATAAAACCACCAAAGCCGAACTGGCTTACAAAAGCACGCTGACCGAAGTGGCCAAACGCGCGGATACGCTGGGGATAAAAGAATCGGTACAGCCGCCGCAAAAGATAGCGGCAGAAGGGGGCGAAAAATGAGCATCAGGACGAACATATTAATGCGGGTTTACCTGGCCTTCGGGCTGGTGCTGTTGTTTGCTGCAGCAGTGGTTTGGCAATTATGCCGGGTACAAATTGTGCAGGGAAAAAAGTGGAAGGCGATGGCTACAACGCTATCTACCCAGTATCAAACCGTTGATGCGGCAAGGGGAAATATTTTTGATGTGGGCATGAACCTGCTGGCTACCTCGGTGCCCGAATATGAACTGCATATGGATATGCTTGCCGCCGGCATTTATGACGATGACGTGTTTAACGAGAAGGTTGATTCCCTCGCGATGAAACTTTCGCAGTTATATAATGATAAAACCGAACGTGAATATTCACGAATGCTGCGCGAGGCGCGTAAAGATAGTTTGCGGTATTTTTTGGTGAGGAGAAAAGTTACCCACCAGGAATTAAAGCAGATCCGAAAGTTCCCGATCTTCAATATGGGAAAGTATAAAGGCGGCCTGATCGTTGTGGAACAAAACAAACGGATATTACCGTTCCGCTCGTTAGCCGCCCGTACCATAGGTTATAAGAACGAAAACGTGAAAAATGCGGTAGGGCTTGAAGGCGCATATGCAGGCTATATAAATGGCGAAAGCGGCAAGCGCCTTATGCAGCGCATTGCCGGCGGTATTTGGATGCCGGTAAATAATGGAGAAGAGGAAATTGCGCCCAAGGATGGCGCCGATATTATTTCGACAATCGACGTTAACTACCAGGATGTTGCCCAGGACGCGCTAAAGAAACAGCTGATAAAAACCCAGGCCGACCACGGCTGCGTGATCGTGATGGAAGTGGCCACGGGCGAGGTGCGGGCGATAGCCAATTTTACCCGCAATAAAGAAGGCGATTACCAGGAAAAATTGAACTATGCGATAAGCGATGCCGCTGATCCGGGCTCGACGTTCAAGCTGGCTTCGTATATGACCGCGTTCGATCAGCATAAAATTGACACCAATACATTGGTAAATGCGGAGAACGGGCGATATGACATGTTTTACAAAGGGAGGCTGCTGAAAACATTCAGGGATGCTGAGGAAGGTAACTACGTTATAACCGCTAAAAAAGCGTTCGAAGCATCGTCAAACGTAGCTATAGTAAAATTCATCTCGTCACACTATGGCGATAACCCGAGGGAGTTTACAGATAATTTATATAATCTTCATCTAAACGAAAAACTAGGCCTGCAAATTCCTGGCGAGGCACAGCCGGTAGTGAAAAATCCCTCGAACCGCAGCTGGAGTAAGCTAACGCTTCCGCAGATGGCCTACGGCTACGAAATGCGGATGACCCCTTTGCAAATGCTGACGCTGTACAATTCAGTTGCTAACAACGGCAAAATGATCGCGCCCATCTTTGTAAAGGAAATACGAAGGCTGGGAAACACGGTTGAACAATTCCACGCCCGGGTAATCAATGAAAAAGTGTGCAGTGATGCCACGCTCGGCAAAATGAAAAGTTTACTGGAGGGCGTAGTGAATGAAGGTACGGGAAAAAATGTGATCAAGAATTCATTATACACAGTGGCGGGTAAAACCGGAACAGCGCAGATTGCTAATGGTTCATCAGGATACGGTGTTCAAAAAACCTACCAGGCTTCGTTTTGCGGTTATTTTCCGGCAAATCATCCTAAATATGCCATGATCGTAGTGATCAACCACCCAACGCAGGGCTCATATCTTGCCGCGCTTGTTGCTGGTCCGGTATTCAGGGAAATAGCAGACCGTATATATTCAAGTGACCTGGAGATGAACCAGGCCGTACAGGTGCATTTGGTTGGCAACACCAATATGCCAAAAGTAAAGCAGGGAAATCAGAAAGCTTTGAAACAAGTATACACCAAATTGGGAATTAAGCCGCTGTACGCATCGAACAACACAACGGCCGGTGGCATCGATACCACTAACGGTATAGCTTTTGAGGACATTAATTATAAAAGCGGCGTGGTCCCTTCTGTAACCGGAATGGGACTTAGCGACGCCTTGTATATGCTCGGGAATGCCGGTTATAAGGTAGCAGTTCGGGGCAGCGGCGCGGTAATCAGTCAATCGGTAACCGGCGGTAGTTTAATACCTAAAGGCTCAAAAATAATAATTGAACTGCAATGAAATATTTAAGTGAGATAATTGAGGGGCTTGCGTTCACTGAATTACAGGGGAGTGCCGACACCGAAATCACAGCGGTGGTTTTTGATTCGCGGAAGGTTATTCCTGGTTGTTTGTTTGTCGCGATAAAAGGAACATTAAGTGACGGGCACGATTATATCGACCAGGCGGTTCATGGCGGAGCGGCGGCCGTGATCTGCGAAGATTTGCCCGCGCGGGTAACAGGCGAGGTTGATTTTTTAATGGTGGCTGATTCGGCTATTGCATTAGGCATTGTGGCGGCTAATTTCTATGATCATCCATCGGCTAAATTAAAATTGGTGGGGATAACGGGCACCAATGGCAAAACCACCATTGCCACGTTACTTTATAAATTATTTCGCGACCTGGGCTACAAATGCGGGTTGATATCAACAGTCGAAAACCAAATTAACGGCCAGGTGATCCCGGCCACGCATACTACGCCCGATCCGGTGGAGTTAAACAAGCTGATTGACGAGATGGTAGCGCAAGGATGCGATTATTGTTTTATGGAGGTAAGCTCGCACGCCATTGCCCAGCACCGGATACAGGGCTTGAAGTTTGCCGGCGGCATATTTTCTAATCTTACGCACGACCACCTCGATTATCATAAAACATTCGATAGTTATCTCAAAGCCAAAAAAGCCTTTTTTGACGAATTGCCGGCTAACGCGTTCGCTTTAACAAATAGCGACGATAAGAACGGCAACATAATGCTGCAAAATACAAAGGCGCATAAAAAAACCTACGGATTAAAAAGCATGACCGACTATAAAGCGCGCATCTTAGAAAATCAGTTCGAAGGGTTGCTGCTGCAGATAGATAACGAGGAGGTTTGGTTTAAAATGGTGGGCACATTCAATGCCTATAATTTATTAGCGGTATATGCAGCCGCAATGTTGCTTGATCAGGATAAAGCTAAAATATTAACCAGCTTAAGCAAATTGACCGGGGCCAGGGGAAGGTTTGACTATATCATTTCGCCAAATAAGATCATCGGCATTGTCGATTACGCACATTCGCCCGACGCCGTTCAAAATATATTAAGCACCATACACGATATCCGCAAAGGAAGCGAAAAAGTGACCACTGTAATCGGCTGCGGCGGCAACCGGGATAAAACCAAGCGCCCCATTATGGCAAAAACGGCCTGTGAGTGGAGCGATAGGGTGATCCTTACGTCGGATAACCCGAGGAATGAAGACCCGGCGCAGATTATTAAAGACATGGAGGAAGGCGTCGATCCGGCGTTTAAAAGATATACCGTAAGCATTATCGACAGACGGGAAGCCATCAAAACAGCCTGCATGCTGGCCAAGCCTGGAGATATCGTACTCATCGCCGGTAAGGGCCACGAGAAGTACCAGGAAGTAAACGGTGTAAAAACTCATTTTGATGATATGGAGGAGTTGGTGGAGCAGTTTAAATTGATGAGTAATTAGATGTGCAGATTTCAGATGTGCAAATGTGCAGATGTTAGATGTGCAGATTTCAAATGCGCAGAGTGTTATAGAATAGAAAATTATAAGAATTAGAAATGAGTGATAAGCCGAATTTGATAGTTGATTTAACGTTTAGCTTCTCCTTGAAAATTATTTCATTCAGCGAGATACTTGAGTCAAAGAAAAAGTTCAACATGTCAAATCAACTTTTTAAGAGCGGTACTTCAATAGGCGCAAATGTTTGTGAAGCACAGGGCGCTGAAAGCAAAAATGATTTTAAACATAAATGTAAAATAGCTTATAAGGAAGCTGAAGAAACCGAGTACTTGGCTGAAACTATGTAAGCGTGCTGAAAATTATCCTTTTGATGAAAGCATGTTTGATGATGTTCAGTCGATCAAAAGAATATTAGGTAAGATAATTTCATCAACGAATAATGATTAAAAATCTGCACATCTGCACATCTGCACATTTGCACATATAATAAAGCAATGTTATACTACTTATTTACCTGGCTTAATAAAAATTACAATATACCGGGTGCGGGTGTGTTTCAATACATCACGTTCCGGATGGCGATGGCTGTAATTACTTCGTTGGTAGTAACTACAGTTTACGGGCACAGGCTGATTGAATTTTTGCGCTTTAAACAGGTAGGCGAAACGGTAAGGAACCTGGGTTTGGAAGGCCAGATGCAGAAGGCAGGTACACCTACTATGGGCGGTATTATTATCATATCCGGTATTTTAATACCAACCCTATTATTTGCCAAGCTCGATAATATCTACATCATTATGATGCTGGTTACCACCATTTGGCTGGGAGCTATTGGTTTCCTGGATGACTACATCAAAGTATTCAAAAAAAATAAAGAAGGCCTCGCTGGCAAATTCAAAATTATCGGCCAGGTAGGGCTTGCGTTATTTATCGGCTTAACCATGTATTCGAATAAGGATATTATTATCAGCCAGGAGGTAAAGCCACCTATTAAATATGATGCGCCGGTTGAATTTCACATGCATGGCAATACCCCGGTATATACTCAAAATGTTAGATCGACTAAAACCACCATGCCGTTTTATAAAAATAATGAATTCGATTATGGCAAGGTGCTAAAGTTTTTGGGGCCCGGTTACGAGCGCTACTCGCTGTTGGTCTTCATGTTCTTTGTTATCATCATTATTACCGCCGTTTCAAACGGGGCCAATATAACTGATGGGATCGATGGGCTGGCGACGGGAACATCAGCAATAATAGGCATTACCCTGGCGATCCTTGCGTACGTTTCGGGCAATACAATTATCGCTGATTATCTGAATATCATGTTTATCCCCAACTCGGGCGAACTCGTGATTTTCGCGGGCGCTTTTACAGGTGCTTGTGTGGGTTTCTTGTGGTACAACTCATACCCCGCGCAGGTTTTTATGGGCGATACAGGCAGTTTGGCAATAGGCGGCATCATTGCCGTTTTCGCCATCATGATACGGAAAGAATTAATGGTTCCGCTATTATGCGGGATATTCCTGGTCGAGAATTTATCGGTGATCGTCCAGGTTGGATGGTTTAAATATACCAGGAAAAGATTTGGCGTTGGCCGGAGGGTTTTTTTGCTGGCGCCGCTGCATCACCATTACCAGAAAAAAGGATTTCATGAAGCCAAGATCGTAACCCGGTTTTGGATCGTGGGTATCCTGCTGGCGATAGTGACGATCATAACGTTGAAGTTGAGGTAGGAAGGAAGGCAGGAAGTCGGAAGTCGGAAGTCGGAAGTCGGAAGTCGGAAGTCGGAAGTCGGAAGTCGGAAGTCGGAAGTCGGAAGTCGGAAGTCGGAAGTCGGAAGTCGGAAGTCGG
>JAQBOH010000159.1 GCA_028288125.1 Mucilaginibacter sp. | reverse complement strand
CTTCCGGACTTTTCGGACTTTTCCGACTTTCCGGACTAAACAAAGCACATGAAACTCGATTTAAACATACAGCCGCTTAGCTCGTGGATAAAAACAAGCAGCGAACCGCTTTTAATAGCGGGCCCGTGCAGTGCCGAAACTGAAGATCAGTTGGTAGCCACCGCGCATTTATTGGCAAAAACAGGTAAGGTGTCCGCATTGCGGGCCGGCATCTGGAAACCGCGTACCCGTCCGGGTGAGTTTGAAGGAATCGGCAGCATCGGCCTCGAATGGCTGAAACGCGCCAAAGCCGAAACAGGCTTGCCGACTACCGTTGAGGTGGCAACGGGTAAACACGTGGAGGAGGCTTTAAAAGCCGGCGTGGATATTTTATGGGTGGGCGCGCGCTCAACCGTGAACCCCTTTACCGTGCAGGAAATTGCCGACGCCCTCAGAGGCGTGGATGTGCCGGTAATGGTAAAAAACCCGGTAAACCCCGACCTTTCGTTATGGATTGGCGCACTTGAGCGTATCAATAACGCGGGTATCACCAAGCTGGCGGCTATACACCGCGGCTTTTCATCATACGAAAAAACGGCCTTCCGCAACGAGCCGATGTGGGATATAGCCATCAACCTGAAAACACTGGCTCCTGAGCTGCCGTTGATTTGCGACCCAAGCCATATTTCGGGCAACCGCGACCTGATCGGATATATCTCGCAAAAAGCGCTTGATCTGGATATGCAAGGCCTGATGATCGAGTCGCATATTGACCCATCCGTAGCCTGGACAGATGCCAAACAGCAGGTAACCCCTGCGGCGTTAGCCGAGCTTATCGACCATTTAACCCTGCGCAAACCAGAAATACGCAGTTCGGACCTGAAAGATAAACTGGCTGATCTGCGTAACCAGATCGACAAAATAGACGACCTGGTTATTCAAAAAATGGCCGAGCGCATGCAGATCGTTGAGCAAATAGGCAACTACAAAAAGGCGAATAACATTACCATTTTACAGGTTAACCGCTGGGACGAAATACTTGGAAAAGGCATTAAGTACGGGAAGGCTTTAAAATTAAGTGAAGAGTTTACAGAAAAGTTGCTTGAGCTGATCCACGCCGAATCGATCCGCAAACAAACCGAGATTATGAACAAGGACGCGGCAGGTCAGGCAGCAGAAAAATTAACGCACGCATAGCCTCACATTCCCCGGCATGTCATTTCGACGAGGAACGAGGAGAAAACTATACATATCACAAACTTGCAAGGTGGCAGGAATATGTATAGGTTTCTCACTATGTTCGAAATGACACGGTGGGTGGTTATCTGAACATACAAACAATGAAACAAAACATCATCCTTACCAAAAAAAGCAGGTCGGTACACGGCACGGTTCATCTCACGGGGTCAAAAAGTGAGTGCAACCGGGCGCTGGTTATCGAAGCACTAAGCCATGGCAAGGTGAAAGTCGAGAATATTTCGGATGCTGCGGATACGGTAACTTTGTTAGGAGTCTTGAGTCCTGAGTCTGGAGTCTTAAGTCAAAAATCGCAGGAAAAAGGCTCAGGACTTCAGACTCAGGACTCAAGACTCATAAACATAGGTCCTGCAGGTACGGCTATGCGCTTTTTAACTGCTTATTTTACTTTGCAGGATGAAGAAGTGGTATTAACGGGCAG
This sequence comes from Mucilaginibacter sp., assembly GCA_028288125.1. Taxonomy (GTDB): domain Bacteria; phylum Bacteroidota; class Bacteroidia; order Sphingobacteriales; family Sphingobacteriaceae; genus Mucilaginibacter. The sequence continues at coordinate 9,508 of JAQBOH010000159.1, read as the reverse complement.
TGAGCGGATGAAGCAGCGGCCAATAGGTATCCTGGTGGATGCTTTGCGCGAACTGGGCGCCGAAATTGAGTATGTGGAAAATGAGGGGTTCCCCCCTATAAAAATAAAAGGCGGCTTCGCGCAGCAAACTGATAAGATCAGCATTAAAGGCAATATCAGCAGCCAGTACATCACCGCGTTGTTGCTGATAGCGGTGCGGTTACCTTTGGGTTTGCAACTGCATATTGAAGGCGATCTTACCTCACGGCCATATGTGGAAATGACATTGGAAATGCTGCTTACAGCCGGTATTAAACACACCTGGAACGATAATGTGATCAGTATCCCGCGCCAGGATTTTTCGTCCGTTTCGCTTCATATCGAACCGGATTGGAGCGCAGCTTCCTACTGGTACGCTATCGCGGCACTGGCTGATGAAGCGGAATTGTTTTTACCGGGGCTTACCCAATATAGCCTGCAAGGCGATAGTGTGATTACCGAGATCATGGCTAATTTTGGCATTACCTCGCAATTTAAAAACGGTGGTGTATATTTACAAAAGGAAGTTAAACCGGTTCTCCGTAAAATATTTGATCTGAAAGAATGCCCCGACCTGGCCCAAACTATCATCGTGGTGTGCGCGGCGTTGGGTCACGAGGCTACTTTTACAGGATTGGAAACATTAAAGATCAAAGAAACCGACCGGGTTAAAGCACTGCAAAATGAACTGGCGAAAATTGGCGTTAAGCTGATTGAAAAAGGACAGGTTTACAAACTGGATTGCAGCGAAAAGTTTATACCCGAGCGCCTGTTTGTAAACACCTACGACGATCACCGCATGGCAATGGCATTCGCGCCCCTGGCGTTAGTGATCAAAGAGGTTGAAATTGAAGACGCGAATGTGGTTGAGAAATCATACCCCGCGTTTTGGAAAGATTTGGAGAGCGTGCAATTTGTTGTTGAGGTTAAAGGCGAAAGGTAAAGGGCGAAAGGCTAGTAGCTGAACGCAGAAAGACCAAGCTGAAAGCTTTCCAGGATGATGACCAATGACCAATGACTACTGACGAATGACCAAATAAATCGGTGTAATCAAAAACAAAATCGGTGTAATCAAAAAAATAGTATGGCTGGCAACTCATTCGGGCAAATATTCAGGATAACCACTTTTGGCGAATCGCATGGTGAAGCTATCGGTGTGATCATCGATGGCTGTCCTGCGCAGCTGGATGTGGATGTGGATTATATCCAGGGCGAACTGGATAAACGCCGTCCCGGCCAGTCGAAAATTACCACACAGCGCAAGGAAAGCGATACCGTAAAAATACTTTCGGGGATATTTGAAGGTAAAACAACCGGAACGCCTATTGCCATGCTTATCCCGAACGAGGATCAACGCTCAAAAGACTATACGCATAATGTTGACGTTTTCCGTCCCTCGCATGCCGATTACACCTACCAGGTAAAGTATGGCATTCGCGACCATCGCGGCGGAGGCCGTTCATCGGCGCGCGAAACCGCAGCGCGGGTTGCTGCGGGTGCAATCGCCAAGCTATTGTTAAAAACACAAGGCATCGAAATAGTTGCACATGTAAGCAGCGTGGGCAAAATCAATGCGCCAAATGTTGACTACAGCAGCGCGCAGGCATTTATTGAAGAACGCGAAAAAAATATCGTCCGCTGCGCGGATCCGGCGACAGCCGAAGAAATGATAGCCCATATCGACAGCATCCGTAAACAGGGCGATACCGTGGGTGGCAAAGTAAGTTGCTACATTACTAATTGCCCGGTTGGCCTCGGCGAGCCGGTGTTTGATAAGCTGCATGCCGATCTGGGTAAAGCTATGCTGAGTATCAATGCTGTACATGGTTTTGAATACGGCTCCGGCTTTGCAGGCAGCGAAATGCGCGGGTCGGAGCATAACGACATTTTCAGCCCCATCCCTAACCCTTCCCCGGAAGGGAAGGGAACACCGCTCGTACAAACATTGACTAACTTTTCCGGAGGCATACAAGGCGGCATCAGCAATGGTATGCCGATCGAATTTAAAGTAGCCTTTAAGCCGGTGGCTACTATCATGCAAAGCCAACCCACGATTGACAGCGCAGGCAATGCCGCCGAAATCTCCGGTAAGGGCCGTCATGATCCTTGCGTGGTACCCCGCGCAGTGCCCATTGTTGAAGCAATGGCCGCCCTGGTTTTGGCTGACCATTGGCTGAGGAACAGGAACTCAATTTTAAGGTGAAAGCAAAAAGCTTAAAGCAGAAAGCTTGAAAAGGCTCCATAAATTATTGATTATGCTTAAAGTTTTGGTCTTTTTGCTTTGAGCTTTTAGCTACTTTTACGTTTCCATGTTCACCTCCTTTGTCCAATTATACAAGCAAGCTTATAGCGGTCTATCCCGGAATAGCTGGTATTTGAGCATTGTGATGCTGATCAACCGCAGCGGCACCATGGTGGTGGCATTTATGAGCGTTTACTGCGCCAAAAACTTCATTTTGATATGGAGCACGCCGGTTATATTATGGCGCTGTTTGGGGCCGGTTCCATTTGCGGGAGTTTCATAGGCGGTAAACTAACCGACAAGTTTGGCTTTTATGATCTGCAGGTCGGCGCGCTCATAAGCGGCGGTCTATTATTTTTTGTGGTAGGCTACCAGCATACCTTTTTGTCGCTGGCTATTTGTGTTTTTATATTGAGCCTGTGCAACGAATCGGTACGGCCGGCCAACTCGGCGGCTGTTGCCCATTACAGCAGCGATGAAAATAGAACACGCTCGGTTTCGCTCAACCGGTTGGCTATAAATTTAGGCTGGGCTGTCGGCGGGGGCATGGGTGGTTTTATCGCCGCTATTGATTACCATTTGCTGTTCTGGATGGACGGCGGCACAAATATCCTGGCTGCCCTGTTATTATTGATCCTGATGGCGAAGGCGAAGATCGTCAAAACCATGAAAAAGCGCGAAAACACATCCTTCCGCATTTCGGCTTACCGCGACAAAACCTATTTGCTCTTTATTTTATTGGGGATGCTGTTCTTCATATGCTTTTACGAGTTCATGATCATGGAGCCCGCATTTTATAAAATCGATTGGCATTTCAGCGAGCGGTTTATTGGCTTTTTATTGGCACTAAATGGTATCATCATAGCATTTGTCGAGATGGTGCTTATTCACAATTTGGAAGGGAAAAGGCACGGGCTTGTTTATATCATCTGGGGTATATTACTGGGCGCTGTTGGTTTTGTTTTGATCAACCTTGTCCCTCCGACCGCTATTATGGCGATCGTAATTGTTATTTTGATCACCTTCAGCGAGATGCTGAGTATGCCGTTTATGAATTCGTTCTGGATAAGCCGCTCAACACACCATAACCGGGGCGAATATGCCGCGTTATACAGTATGACCTGGTCTTCGGCACAAATTATAGCGCCAATTATCGGCGGTATCATGATATCACGGGGAGGATTTAGTTTATTATGGTGGATACTTGCCGGATTAAGCGTGGCCTCATCTGCCGGATTTTTCCTGATGTATAGGAGTCATCATGTCGATAACCGTATTTCCAAGGCAATACCGTAATTTGACCCGTGTATGAAACGTGCTTTAATTTTAGATCTCGACAATACTATTTACCCGGTCAGCCAAATCGCTGATAACCTGTTTAAAAAGCTATTTGATCTGATCGACCGGGAGGAAACCAGCGTCAACTATGCTGATCTGGAAAAAGCAAAAGATGAACTGACCCGCAGGAATTTCCAACTGGTTGCCGATAAATATCATTTCAGCCCCGAGCTTAAAACCAAAGGAATACAATTGCTGAAAGACATGACTTACGATTTGCCGATGCAGCCATTTGAGCAATACCGGCACATCAAATTATCGCCGCATGATAAATTCCTGGTAACAACCGGATTTTCAAAGCTGCAATGGAGCAAGGTGAAAATGCTTGGCATTGAGGCCGATTTTTTGGAGATTCATATCGTCGACCCTGAAACCTCACCGCAAACCAAGAAAGATGTTTTTGCATCCATTATGCAAAGGCATAATTATAATATGAATGAGATATTGGTGATAGGCGACGATCCGGAGTCCGAAATAAAGGCCGCCAACGAACTTGGCATCGAAACATTCCTGTTCGACCCAACAGGCAAGCTTCCCGGAAATGCCGCAACGTATAAGGGTATGGAGTTAAAAGGATTTTTAAATTTTGTCTGATCTAATTCAACTTCCGGGATGATAGATTTTCTCAGCATGCTTTAAAACATCGCTTTTGTAAAAAAGCACATCTTTAAATTTGCCGTCTATATACATTTCCGCCTGATCGGTAAAGTGTTTCGACGCCGCATCGAATGACTGGCCTCCCGTAATAACCGTCTTTGCCTTAATGCGCGGCCCAAATTCAACCGCTGCAATAAAGCTATTGCCCGAGTACCCGTAGCGCTTTTTGGTATTCATCGTCCGGCTCTGGAACGAAGGCAGCTGCCCGAATGCCGATGAAGTAAGGCCCACCGGAAGACTTGGCGCGTTATCACTAAAAGTAACCCCATCGGCCGGGCGTTGGTAACGGTTAATGTCGCCCCATTTTACATCCCAGGTTCCATAGTGGTTTTTTAGGTTACTTATCGCCTCGCTAAAGTAATCCAGTATTTGCTTATTGCTGATGGTGTGCAGCATTTCGTTTACCCGCATGGTTTGATACGTACCGGCCTCCGCGGTTTTTGCGGGCGGCAACGCGCGGAACATCAACCCGCCCCATTCAAGCGCGAGCGTAGTAGCTGCCGAGTTGGTCGCGGTGCGCCTGTCCCATTCGCGCAGACTTTTCATTGGCACGGAAAATAAATTTTTTACCGAATCAGGCGCTTGCCCATATGCTTTAAAAAGCGATGGCAGCAGATCGTCAAAAGCCGAAAGGTAATGATCATACCCTTTTGTGATCAAGCCGTCAAGCGTGAGGTTTTTCGCATTCTCCAGCAGCTTTATAGCGGTTACGCCGCGGTAAAGCTGCCCGTCGGGAGCCATATAAGCCGGGTATTTATTTTTATCCGGGCTGGCCGCTCCCGACGACGCAAACGGTGTTGAATTGCAATTTTGTATCCAACCGGTAGCGGGATTGTACACATGTACGATTTCATCCAGCTGATGAAGTCCTTTCCATTCGGTGGCAACAGTGGTGCCGTCAACCGGCAATGTCCAGTCGAACTTTGGGTCGCGTTTCGGCATGTAGTTCCCGTACCAAAAGGCGATATTGCCCTGGTCGTCGGCATAAACTGTATTGTTTGTCCCATTGGAAAGCAGGCTCATGGCTTTTTTATATTCGGCAAAGGTATTTGCTTTGGTGATAAGCCACGATTCCAGCAACGCGTTATACGAGCGGTTGTTGGCGCGCAATGCCAACCATTTGCCATCGCGGCTACCCAATACGGGGCCGTGATGGGTGTAATACCCCGTTATTGTTTTTTGCTCCCAACCATCAACCTTTTTTATATTGAACACCAATTTTCGCTCAGTAACCGGCTTTAACGAGCCGTTATATTCATAAAACCATTTGCCATCTTTTTTGCTTACTTTTTCGGCGTACAGGTCCCCCACGTCGGCATTACTGCTGGTGTGCATCCAGCCGCAATGCTTATTAAATCCCTGGTAAACGAAAAACTGGCCCCATGTAACCGCGCCGTAAACATCAAGCCCTTCGTCGCTAACCAATTGCACTTCGCTGCGGAAATAAAACGGCACGTGCGGATTAATGTACAACATGGCATGTCCCGATGCCGACCGCGAAGGCGCTATCGCAAATCCGTTCGATCCGGTTTCCCTGTCGTCAACCACCGGTTTGTAAACCGCGCCTAGTTTTTCCGAACCGCCATAAAAATCCTTTGTCTCGGTCAAATTTATTCCGCCCGTCACCGTAGCCGATACACTGCCATCGGTGAACATCAGCGCGTACCAGGGCTCAAAATGATGAAATACACGCGGCTTTATTTCCGGATGTTTATACAGGTAATAATTTATGCCGTCGGCGAAAGCGTCCATCAGTTTTTTAAACCACGGGGCGCTTGTTTTGTAATCCCTAATGGCCCCGGCGCTGTCGGCTACCAGTTGCAGGGTAACGTCGGTGTATAAACTTTTTTCGCCATCAGCCTCGGCCTGTTTGCCCAGCTGGTATAAGTAGTTTTGTTCAAGGCCCTTAAAGTTATCTTCACATTGTGTATACATTAACCCGAAAACGGCCTCCGCGTCGGTTTCGCCGTAAATATGCGGCACGCCCCAGCTATCCCGGACAATAGTTACTGCCCCCGCTTCGTGCCGGAACCTTGAAATTTCGTTAGCGGAATATTTTTGTGCCGTTAAAACCATCGGCGAAAGCAACAATATAAATAATAACTTTTTTGTCATTGTAATAATAGTTTTACCTTAAAACTTGAAACAAAACGAACTTTTTGATGCGATTTTTATCATTAATTGTTAATTTCACAGTTTTAAATGTAATATAATCCCGTCTGCACCGTTCGTTTATATTATCGATTTAAATATAGTTTTATTAAAACAATTCGTATCACGCATTTGTATACTCTGATGCAGCGATTTTTAATAAAGAACTTTAAGAAGCTGACCATAAAACGGTTAGCGCTTAATAACGGCCTTGGATAATCATTAAACATGTTATCTGAGATTTAGTTGATCAACATTATTTGATAATGATGTTGTGTGCGTTCCGGGGTGAGATACGGAACGCATTTTTTTGCCTGTAAAGTTCAAACTATATCCTTCATCCCAAACAGGCTAAACAATTTTACTACTTATTGTATTGTGTTATTATAAACTAACCAATTATGAAATACGCATTTGTTATTGGCTCGAACGCCTTTGTCGTTCCGCGTAACAGGATCAATTATGGCGAAGCCGGGCACGAAAATGAATTTCTAAGAATTAATTCTGTTTATCATGACCTGCCGAATGCAGAAACATCATCGCTGAATATCGACCTGGATATAAGGGATGTGAACGGAACCCAGGTTACTATATTGGCCAATACCCTTAAAGCGGGTGCGCCTTATACCTTAAAAAAAGAACGTGATAGCATTTGGATTTTAAAGCCCGACGGCTCCATTCTTATCCAGGTCCACCAGTTGGATGATGAGTCGGCCATGGCGCTTGAGCACAATATAGCGGCAGAACTGGAAGTAAATACCCCCGTAGCCGTTATCCGGCTAACCGGCGAGTTTATGGCCGGCGAACTGCACATACGCGCCGAAAATGAAAAGCTCTTCATAAATGACAACGGGTACGCCAATTCGGTGCTGGTTGGTGTCAACGAATTGCGGTTCTCGTCCGAAGGGGTGGTGCTGTAGATTGTTAGTCTATGGTCGATAGTCCATGGACCATAGATGCTGCAAAAACTTTGATAAACAACTATGGACCATTGACCATGGTCGATGGACAAAATCCTCCTAATCCCGTGAAGGTAATTTTTTAAAACTTTATTTTTAATTTCTCTTTAAAGCTATATCTTTGCAATCCCGAAAAAGGGAGTCAAAAGTCCTTAGTATAAGCTTTGAGTCATATCCGACTTAAGACTACAGACTCAAGACTTAGACCTTAAAGAAAGGCCCGTTCGTCTAGGGGTTAGGACGTTAGATTTTCATTCTAGAAACAGGGGTTCGATTCCCCTACGGGCTACAAAAATCGATATCAAATCATTCAAAAAGCTGTAAATCCTTGATTTACAGCTTTCTTTTTTTCCGGCAAAACCACTTATTATCCACTAAATCGTATATCTCCAGTGAGTAATTCAGTGAGTCGGCAAAAGTCAGGCTAATGACTCACTGGAAACTCCGTAACTTATTGTATTACAACATGTTCGATTAAAACACATCTTGTAACTGAGGTAGCTGCAAACTTAATTTGTTTCACATTTTAAGCTTGTTTTATGGAATTAAGTTACAGTCTGCTCTTCTATTTGAAGAAGCCAAAAAACTACACATCCGGCCCCATCCCCGTCTACATGCGTTTTACGGTTGATGGAATTCCGAAAGAATGCGCCACCACCCGTACTGCCGATCCTGAAAAGTGGTGTTCAAAATCAGGCCGCGAAAACGGCAAAACCGAATCTTCCAAATCCCTGAATTTCCATCTGGATGACCTGCAACAAAAAGTGCATAATGTCCATGCACAGATGGTGAGAGATGATGAAGAAATTACGGCCGAAGCCTTACGCGACAAATTCCTTGGCAGGGATAAGCCCCAAAAGGTGCCGCAGCTATTGGAGATCTTCCGTCTTCACAATAAGCAAATGGAGGAACTGATCGGAAAGGAATTTGAGGAAAATACGCTAAAGGGCTATCGTACCTGCCTGCTGCATCTGACCGGATTCATCCAAAAAAAATACAAGTCGGATGACCTCGCGATCAAGCGGCTTGATTTCAATTTTATCAATGACTTTAATCATTATCTGAAATTGGATTGCGGAATTCAACCAATTTCGGCAGCAAAGTACTTGAAACACCTGAAAAAGGTGGTTAACAACTACATTCTTAAGCCAAAGCTTTTAAGAGATAATCCCTTCTCCGAATTCAAGTCGAAGGCGAAAGTTAAGGAACGCGAATTTTTGAGCCAGTTGCAGCTTAACCGGCTAATGAAAAAGGATTTCAAAATTGCACGGGTCGCCAATGTTCGCGACATATTTGTTTTTTGCTGCTATACTGGCTTGTCTTATGCCGATGTAAAAAAGCTGACTCGGGATGAGATTTCAATAGGGATCGACGGCGGTAAATGGATATTTACACACCGCAAGAAAAATGACAATTCGTCGCGGATTCCTTTATTGAAGCCAGCATCGCAAATTATGGCGAAGTACAAAAATCATCCTAAATGTGTTAATGAGGGTGTTGTTCTGCCGGTTTTAAGTAACCAAAAAATGAACAGCTATTTAAAGGAAATCGCGGATGCCTGCGACATCAAGCAAAATCTGACCTTCCATTTATCGCGTCATACCTTCGCCACTACGGTTACTTTAACCAACGGTGTGCCGATTGAAAGCGTTAGCAAGATGCTGGGGCATGTCGATATTAAAACCACTCAGCATTACGCTAAAGTCATTGATACTAAGGTTAGCCAAGACATGAAAAAACTGCGAAGAAGGCTGGATAGAATGGCTAGTTAAAATTCGATTTCCCGATGCCGCGCAGCGCTTTTTGCGCGGCATTTAATTTATACCAATATCCCTAAGTTGGCAATCGCCGGTTTGCTGAATATTCAATTTTGGGCCATTAGTTACCGCAAATGTGTATATTATGGAGATGTTGACCACCCTGTTCCGGGCCAAATTGACCACTGGGTTAGCTGACTTTTGGGTTGAAGCAAATGCTATAAAAGCATGTACAAAAATAGTTATTTAAAAGGTAATATCATTAGTGGCTGTTTTCCGGTTCAACACTACGTTTTCTTCTCATAGATTCCCCCTTCAGTTCGATGCGGTGTGCATCATGAACGATCCGGTCCAGGATAGCATCAGCAATCGTTTTTTCACCAATT
>JAQBOH010000149.1 GCA_028288125.1 Mucilaginibacter sp. | reverse complement strand
GAACAGGAGCAAGCGATGCTTGAACGCGCGGCGCTTACATGCCCGGTTTATTACAGCGTTCATGAAGATCTGAAAAAAACAGTTGATTTTGGCTGGCCGGTTAAAGAAAACGCAGAATTGTAAATTTTTTAAAACAGGGAAGAGAATAGATTTAATTAACAGTATATATTGTCCTAAAACAAATACATACTGTTAATTTTTATGACATTTAATTATTTACGACGGTTAATGTCTCTTCTACCGATATCTCGCCATGGGAAAGATCAAGTACACAAGAGCCGTCTTTGATCAGCAATAGCTGGGGAGACTCGTGATGTACATGGAAATCGTCTGCGATCTGATTTGATAATGAACGGTATTTGATCAGGTCCAAAAAATAAAGCGGTAAATTTCCCGGAAGTTTATCCCAGTCCATTTCAAACCGCTTTTTAACCATCATACTAATGGAGCAGCGTGTACTATGCTTAAAAATAACGCTGTATTGCTGCTGATTTTTAATTTCCTCTATTTGCTCTGCTGATTCGAGTGTAGTCCAATTCATAAATAATAAAATAAGCTATATACGCTTATAACGCAAAACAGCAGTTTCCAGATTCAATTTTATATTAAATGTCGAAATATGACATTTTTCTGTTAACGTCCGCTTCTTGGATAAGATCCGTAAGCAGGGCATAACCTATCTGAACATGAAGATAAGCTTCCTAACAGTAAAGAGAATAATGCAATGTAAATTATTTTTTTCATCTTATTAAGTGTTTGTGATATAACTGTTTCATGGTAATCAAAAAGAATACCAATTTCAAAACGGGTTAGCCACATCGGGCAGGTTCAATATCCGTTGACGGTTAAACGCAAACTATTTATTTAAAGTTACAGAAAAATCGGCCATCTTTATTGCGGTAATTGCAGCTTCATCGCCTTTGTTGCCATGCTTGCCTCCCGAACGATCAATTGCCTGCTGCTGATTGTTGGTAGTTAGCACACCGAAGACGACCGGTTTTGAATATTTTATAGCCACATTACTCAGGCCGTTTGCCACCGCGTTACAAATAAAATCGAAATGCCTGGTTTCGCCCTGTATAACACAGCCAAGGCAAATTACCGCGTCAACAGTATTTTGCCGCAATAAAATGTCAGCAGCCGAAGTCAATTCAAAACTACCGGGTACGTAATAGGTAGAAATATTATTCGCCACGGCGCCGTTATCAACAAGCGTTTGAAAAGCGCCTTTATAAAGTGCCCCGGTAATTTCCGGGTTCCACTCGGCAACGATAATCCCAAACCGATATGGCGCGCCTGAAGGAACTTTGGTATTCGAATGATCAGATAAATTTTTAAGCCTGGTAGCCATTTTTTTATTTCGGATTTTCGATTTCGGAATTATTCAATTTGAATAGTATTTCAAATTGGGTTTGCCTTTAATAAGTAAACCGATGTGTCAAAATCCGAAATCGAAAATCGAATTCCGAAATCCGTTTACATTTTTGCTTCGGCGCGGGCAATGTACTCGTCGATATTTTGCGATTGAATGCTTTCAGGGTATTCGCTTTTTATTGTTTTATAAGCTTCGTCGGCTGATTTATTGTCGTGCTGAGCTTCATAAACCAATCCAAGCTTTTTTAGATAGAATGGCGTCAGGAATTTATTTTTCGCTTTGTCGGCTGCTTTTTTGAAATAAGTTTCGGCCTTGTCATAGTCTTTTAATTCAACGTATGCATCACCGGTATTTCCAAACGCCTCGGCGGCTACCATAATATCGCCGCCACGATAGTTGGTTAAATTATCAATCGCCTTTTGGTACTCGCCTTTGTTTAAATAGGCTGTGCCCAGGTAAAAATAAGCCAGGTTGGCGGCTTTTGTGTTGCTGTAATCGTTAACTATTTTCTCAAATCCCGGGTAACCGGCATCGCCTTTAATAGCTTTGTCCCAATCTTTTTTAGCCCAAAAATCCTGTGCTACATGCATCTGGTTGGCCGCTGTAATTTCGCGCGGAGCGATATATAATCTTTGATAGGCGATATATATAATGACCATTGCCACGATGGCGGCGCCAATAAATATCAGGCTCTTTTGATTCTCGAGTACAAAGCTGCTTGTTTGTCTAAAGTCCTTATTTTCTACTACTTCCTTGTTACTTGCCTGGGTTTTTGACATTTCTGCTCTAAAATTAAGTGTGCAAAAATACGGTTTTCAAATTTTTTAGCAATACCTTTTGGATTATATTTTTGAGCGGGTGAGATTAGAGCTTGAGATTAGAGGTTAGTCACCACGCTGGCGCAATTATTTCGGATACTTATTTAATTCAACTAATCTCCAATCTCTAACCTCTAATCACTAAATTTGACCACTCCTTATGTATTTAAAGCAGCTATCCGTAATTAATTTTAAGAACTATGCAGAGGCCGGGCTATCATTTAGCGAGGGAGTCAATGTTTTTACAGGAGACAACGGAGCAGGTAAAACCAACTTGCTCGACGCCATTCATTACCTGTCGCTCTGTAAAAGTTATTTTAACCCGATTGACAGCCAGCAAATAAAACAAGGCGCCGATTTTTTTATTATCAATGGCAATTTTAACAAAAACGGCCATAAAGAGGCCATATCGTGCGGGGTTAAGCGCAATCAAAAGAAACAATTTAAACGCAATAAAAAGGATTATCAGCGGCTTGCAGATCATATTGGCCTGTTCCCCCTGGTAATGGTTTCGCCTTATGATATCAGCATTATTATTGAGGGCAGCGAAGAACGCCGAAAATTTATTGACAACGTTATATCACAGACTGACAACTCGTACCTGGATGAATTAATAACGTATAATAAAGTGCTGGCAAACCGCAACGCGCTGCTAAAACTCATTGCAGACACGGGGCGGTACGATCCGCATCTATTAGAAGTGCTCGACGAACAGCTAACCATTTCGGGCAGCCTGATATTTGAAAAGCGGAAGGCTTTTATGGAGCGCTTTACCGAAATTTTCAATGGCCACTACAGGTTTTTGAGCGATGATGCCGAACAGGTGGAGCTGATTTACGAGTCGCAGCTGTTAACGGATAGCTTTACAGCGTTGTTAAAAAGAAGCATTGAAAAGGATAGGGCGCTCGAACGCACCACCAACGGCATCCATAAAGATGATTTGTTGTTTGCGATTCATGGCATGCCGATGAAAAAATTCGGATCGCAGGGACAGCAGAAATCATTTTTGATCGCTTTAAAATTGGCGCAATACAGTTTTTTGAACCAGCAGAACGGATTTAAACCTATATTACTGCTCGACGATATATTTGATAAGCTCGACGATAAGCGGGTTACCAAACTGATGCAAATGATATCAAACCACGATTTCGGACAGGTTTTTATTACCGATACCAGCGAAAACCGCGTTAAAAGCATATTCAGCGCTATTGGTGTGGAGATCAAGCTGTTTAAAGTAAAGGGAGGCGAAATAAATGCGTAAGGCCAATGATAAATCGCTGAAGGAAGCCATTGAGCAAATGATGCAGGTTTATAAAATCAAACGAAAGTATGATGAAACCGGGGTTATAGCCGGGTGGCCCGATTTGGTGGGGAAGTCGGTTGCCAACCGGACAAAGGAATTATTTATACACGATAAAAAATTATTCCTGCGTATTGAGTCGTCAGTTATAAAAAATGAATTAATGTTGATGCGGACCCAGATCATCGATAAGATAAACGAAGACGCGAAGGGCGTACTGGTAGAAGAGATTATTTTTCTTTAGCAGTTAAAGAAAAGCCGGTACACGTTCAAAAACATGCACCGGTTTTGTAGTTTTAGAACTTTTCGAGCGACGAGAAAAAGAAGTTTCCTTCAATTTGAGCGTTTTCGCTTGAATCCGACCCGTGTATCGCGTTGGCGCCTATGGATTCGGCAAACAGCTGGCGTATTGTTCCCTTGTCGGCTTTAGAGGGGTCAGTAGCGCCAATTAGCTTACGAAAATCATCAACTGCGTTGTCCTTCTCCAGGATAGCCGCCACAATTGGGCCTGAAGACATGAAACTCACCAATTCGCCATAAAACGGGCGCTCTTTATGCACTTCATAAAATTCACCGGCTTTTTGCTCGGTTAACTTTGTGTATTTCATGGCAGTTATCTTAAAACCGCCTTTTATAATATGGTCTAAAATCGCACCGATATGTCCGTTTGCAACAGCATCCGGCTTTATCATGGTAAATGTTTTATTGTTTTTCATCAATATAGTTATTTGTTTGTGTGTTTTTAAGCGGCGCGCTTAATTAACACGCCTGTTTAAATCGCCGCAAAAGTAGCTTTTTAGAATTAAAACGTAAAGGCTTTACATTAAATAACATGGCTGGATTTGATTTATTTATTTAGCTTTGCAACTCTTTTTTAAAATTGATGTTAGATATTGCCTCGCTTACTGAACTTTTAGCGCAGCCCAAAAAAATAGTGATTACTACCCATCATAAACCTGATGGTGATGCTATGGGTTCGTCTTTAGGCTTGTATAATTATTTGATACAGCAGGGGCACCACGCAAAGGTTATCACGCCGACCGATTACCCTCAATATTTGGAGTGGCTGCCGGGTAACGGGGAGGTTTTGATCTACACAGGGAATGAGAAAGAAGCGGCAACGCTGATCGGCAATGCCGATATTATTTTTTGCCTTGATTTTAACGCGCTGGGCCGGATCAATGAAATGGGTGTGCTGGTTGGGGAAAGCACGGCCCTGAAAATCCTGATCGACCACCACCTGGAACCCCAGGATTTTGACGACTACCGCTACTGGAATATTAACGCCTGTGCAACCGCCCAGTTAATTTATTCGTTTATTACCGAAGAGCTTAACAATAAGGCCTTGATCAATAAAGATGTAGCGACTTGTTTGTACACGGGTATTATGACCGATTCGGCTTCATTCTGCCTGCCAAACACCACTTCGGCTGTGCATCGCATAACTGCCGACCTGATAGACGCGGGCGCTGTAAACTGGCATATTTACGACCTGGTTTATAATAATTCGTCCGAAAGCCGGCTTCGCTTTTTAGGCGTTTGCTTATCAAAGCACCTGGAAGTTTTATACGAGTATAACACAGCTATTATTACGGCAAATAAACATGACCTCGAGAAATACGACATTCTGACGGGTGAAACCGAGGGAATTGTAAATTACGCGTTATCAATATCGGGCATCCGTTTAGCGGCATTTATAGTTGAGCGGCCTGATAAAGTAAAGCTATCTTTGCGGTCGAAAGGTGAATTTCCGGCTAATGATATTTGTAAAAAATATTTTAGCGGCGGCGGGCACCGTAACGCGGCAGGCGGCATTTCAACCGGCAGCCTTGAAGAGGTTGTCAATCAATTTAAATTAATTTTACCCGAATATAAAAAACTACTAACTCAATAAAAATGAAAAAAAGATTAATGTTTTTGACACTTGCTGCAATAGGATTAGCAAGTTGTAATGGCGGATTTAAAAAAGGCGAAGGAGGATTGTTATATAATATCCATGTTGATAAAGGCGGCCCTTCAATGAAAGAAGGCGACTTTATAAGTGTAAACCTGATTGCTAAAACCGATGCTGATTCTGTTTTACTAAATACTTATAATACAGGACATCCTTCATTTACCGTTCTGCCAAAACCACAGTTTAAGGGCGATATTTTTGCAGCTTTAAAATTACTTTCAGAAGGTGACAGCGCGACTGTAAAAACAAATATCGATTCAATCACCAGGAAAGGTTCGCCAAAGATGCCTTTCAAAGGGAAATACATTGTTTACCAGATCAAGGTTGAAAAGGTAATTTCAAAAGGAAACCTGAGCGACCAGGTATTTCAGGGCCGCGTGCAAAGTTACGTGAAAACGCAATCTGACCTGATGAAAAAAGAAGAGCCTGCAAAAATTAAAAAATACATTGCCGACAATAACCTTAAGGTTACGCAAACGCCATCCGGTTTGTATTATATTATAAGCAGTCCGGGTTCGGGACCTAAACCGGCGACCGGCGACACAGCGGTTGTTAATTACACCGTTAAAAATATCACGAACAAAGTGTTGGAAACAAGCATTAAATCGGAAGCTATCAAAGCCAAATTGCCGATAAACCCGATGAATCCTTATAAGCCAATTCGTTTTGCTGTTGGCGCAAAAGGCATGATAGCCGGGATGGACGAAGGTATCCAATTGTTAAACAAAGGCGCAAAAGCAACTTTGATATTACCATCAAACCTGGCTTATGGCGAGCAGGGGAACGGTATGATTGCACCATTTTCAACCATTATATTTGATGTGGAACTGGTTGATATCGTTCATCCAAATCCGAATGCACCGAAACCAGTTGCGCCGCTGCTAGTGCCGCAGCAGCCAACCCAGCAGCCGGTTAAAAAATAATATTTATACAGATATAGCCTTCCGGAATTACCCGGAAGGCTTTTTTTATTTATTATGAAATACATTTTAATTTTTTTAGCGTTAATGATTGTCTTTAACGCTAATGCGCAAAATAACCTGCAGCGTACGCCAAAAGGTGCTTCGTACCAGATTTTTACCCAAAGCCCGGGCGAAAAATTAAAGCTGAACGATGTGGTTACTTTTCAGTTTATTCAAAAAAATTATAAAGATTCTGTCCTTTTCAGCACGTATGCGGCAGGCCACCCCGTCCAGGTACAGATAGTACCCTCAAAAGGTGTAGCCGATTTGATGGAGATATTCCCGCTTTTAGCCGTTAAAGACAGCGTGTTGATAAAAGTGCCTGTCGATTCTATATTTGCAGGGCATGAAGATCAGCGCCCCCCGTTTTTACCAAAGGGAACTGCTATCGCTTTTATTTTAAAAATTGAAAGGGCACAGACGTTAGACGAAGCCATAGCTGAGCGCAATGCAGCGGTCGACAAAATAAAAGCGGCCGAAAAAGCAGATGCGGCTAAGTATATAGCCGACCATAAACTACTTGTTAAAACAACGCCTTCGGGGTTAAAATATGTTATCACCAAACCATCGGCCAAACTTAAGCCGCTTAAAGGCGATACGCTGCTGGTGAATTATGCCGGCCGGACCACCGATGGTAAACTTTTTGACTCGAGTATTGAATCGGTGGCAAAAAGCGGAGGCTTACAGCAGCCGGGACGCACTTACGAGCCTTTACAGGTAATTGTAGGTACCACGAGCATTATACAAGGGTGGGATGAAGGCCTGCTTTTATTGAATGAGGGCTCAAAAGCGAAATTTATTATTCCCTCATCCTTAGGATATGGCGAACATGGTAACGGCGATGCCATACCGCCATACAGCACGCTGGTATTTGATATTGAATTGGTAAAAGTTAAACCCATTAAACATCCGGCAACTACAAAACCTGCAGTGAAAAAAACGGTGCATAAAACTTCTGCTGTAGTGAAAAAGAAAACGGCAGTTACTAAAAACTAACATATCCGAAAACTCACGAAGTTTTTAAAACTTCGTGAGTTTCATTCCCATCGGCCCGAATGGTGATTTATCTTTAAATTTGCAGCATGGTTCTTACCGACACACATACCCACCTATACTACGAAACGGAT
>JAQBOH010000110.1 GCA_028288125.1 Mucilaginibacter sp. | reverse complement strand
TTACCACGCGTTTAAAGATTCAACCGGTTTTAAGATCATATCATACTCGATTGATCCGCAGCATGACAGCGTACCCGTTTTAAAGAAATATGCAGATAAACTTGGCATCGCCGGCAATACCTGGTGGCTGATGCAGGGAAGCAAGAATGAAACTTACCAGCTGGCCAAAAGCTACCTGGTTTCGGTACAGGAGAAGAATCCCGCTGGCGAATATATTCACGACGGGTATTTTATTTTGATCGATAAACAAAAAAGGATCAGGGGCACGTACGAGGGTACCGATCCGAAAGAAGCAGACAAGCTGATTGAAGATATAAAAACGCTGAGGGCCGAACCCGGCGAAACGAAGGCGCCATGAGGTTAAAGGTTACCAGCGTTGCACTATTTATTCTTTTCCCGATTGCCATCGGACTACTCGTTTCGTGCCAGAACGATGCACAGATCGAATTTCAGCGCTATTACTCCAACGGCAGCGCGATATACCGGACGCATTGTCAAAACTGCCATGGCGCCAATGGCGAAGGTTTACAGGCCCTGATCCCTCCGTTGAATGACACAGCCTACCTAAAAACAAACGGGCCGGCCCTGGCCTGTTACATAGAGAACGGGATGAAAGGAAAGATCGTCGTATCATCCCGGAATTTCGAAGGCGAGATGCCGGCCAGCCAGCTGGCACCTGTTGAACTGGCGGGTGTCCTTACTTTTATTTCAAACTCATTTGGAAATAAATCCGGATTGATCAAAAGTGAGCAGGTAGAAGAGGATTTGAAAAATTGTAAATAGTCGGGAAAGTCAGTAAAGTAAATGCTTAAAATGCAGAAAGGTTAGCGCTGTTGGCACGAACATGCCCGAACACCCCCGAACACGCCACGAACAAATATAAGACTGTCAAACAAGCGAACACCTGCAACACCAAACTTTACTAGATTTCCGGACTAAAAAAACTATCTTTACGCTGCAAAACGTTCTATCGCTTTCCCGATCCTATCGGGAGAGAGGAAAGTCCGGGCAACACAGAGCATCCTGCTTCCTAACGGGAAGGCGCCGGCAGCCGGCGACAGCAAGTGCCACAGAAAATAAACCGCCCTAAGTCTTTCAGACAGCGGGTAAGGGTGAAAACGTGAGGTAAGAGCTCACGGCTTTCCCGGGCGACCGGGATCGCGGTAAACCTCAGGAGTTGAAAAACCAAATAGGTTCTGAAAGCGGAGCGGCTCGCTCCCGTATCCGATTCGTCGGATCGTCAGGATGGGTAGGTTGATTGAACCTGTCAGCAATGACAGGGCCAGATTAATGATAGAGCTCCTTCGGTTAAAACCGCGAGGATACAGAACCCGGCTTACAGGTTTGCTGCTGCACATACCCCTTTCCCGTCAAACGGAAAGGGTTTTTTAATAAATGTGTGCGCAACGATGCTGTATTGCTACGAAAGACACAGTAGTACACTTAAAATAATCTTTATAATCATTTCATAATGAGCTTTTAATAAAAAATATTAAAATATACAAATCTTTATGTGCCAATATTTGTTAAGGTTTAGAATTTAAAAGTGTTTATTTTTCTATACGATTTAATATATTCGCATACCACCTATAAAACCAATTACAAAACTAGTATGGCAAAAATTTTAATAATTGATGATGAGCGGGCAATCCGCAGCACACTGCGCGAGATATTGGAGTATGAGGATTTTGTGGTCGAAGACGTTGATAACGGTATTGAAGGATTAGAACTTATTCAGAAGAACGATTATGACCTTGTTCTTTGCGATATCAAAATGAATCGCATGGACGGCATGGAAGTGCTGACCGAAGGTCTTGCCGTAAAGCCCGATCTGCCTTTTATTATGATATCCGGGCATGGGACGGTTGAAACAGCTGTAGAAGCCAGTAAAAAAGGCGCATTCGACTTTATTTCAAAACCGCCTGATCTTAACCGCCTGCTCATCACGGTTCGTAACGCGCTCGACAGGGGAAGCCTGGTTACCGAAGCGAAGGTATTAAAGCGCAAAGTATCAAAGGTCAGAGAAATTTTAGGCGAATCACAGGCCATATTAAAAATAAAAGAAACCATCGAACGTGTGGCGCCAACTGAAGCACGCGTATTGGTTACCGGGGCAAACGGAAGTGGAAAGGAATTGGTAGCACGCTGGCTGCATGAAAAGTCGCACCGGTCAAACGCCCCGCTTATCGAGGTAAATTGCGCGGCGATCCCGTCGGAATTAATTGAAAGTGAATTGTTCGGGCACGAAAAAGGTTCGTTTACTTCGGCTATTAAACAGCGCATCGGGAAATTTGAATCGGCAAACGGCGGTACACTTTTCCTGGACGAAATTGGTGATATGAGCGCTTCTACGCAAGCTAAGGTTTTACGCGCGCTGCAGGAAAACAAAATAACCCGCGTCGGCGGCGAAAAGGAAATAGAAGTTGATGTACGCGTGGTTGCCGCAACCAATAAGGACCTGCTCAAAGAAATTGAAGCAGGCAATTTCCGGATGGACCTTTATCACCGGCTCAGCGTTATTTTAATACACGTACCGTCGCTATCCGAACGTAAAGACGACATCGGGCTGCTGACACAAAGTTTTCTCGATGAAATATGCAACGATTATGGCATGCCTGTAAAAAGGATATCAGAAGCCGGCGTCGACGCGTTGAAAGCCCTGCCATGGACCGGTAACATTCGCGAACTGAGAAACATGGTTGAGCGGCTCATTATCATGAGCGATAAGGTAATTACCGATAGCGATGTGAAAGCGTTCGCGAACCCTTCCGCTCCGGGGGTTGTAACCGGCGGCCAGGCTTCCGCGCAAACCGACTACGACAAGTTTGCCAACTTCCAGGAGTATAAGGATTTTGCCGAATGTGAGTACATCAAGTTCAAACTCGAAAAAAACAACTGGAACGTATCCAAAACCGCGGATGATATTGATATTCAGCGCAGCCACTTGTATAGCAAGATCGAAAAGTTTGGATTAAAGCGGGGAGAGTAAATTATAGAAAAATTGATAAGTAAGTTTAAATAAATACCTTCATGGTATGAAAAAATACTACTTATTGATCTTCCTGTTTTTCAGCGGGTTAATTATTTCAGCAATTTCTCCTCACGACTATTTCACCTGGGCTCTTGAAGTTTTTCCTGCAATTATTGGTTTTATAGTACTTTCATTAACATTTAAACATTTTCACTTTACCTATCTAACCTCTGTGATGATATTGCTTCATTGCTTTATTCTATTTATTGGTGGCCATTATACATATGCGATGGTGCCGGCATTTAGTTGGATAAAAGATATTTTTCATCAAAGCCGTAATAATTACGATAAGTTCGGGCATTTTTTCCAGGGATTTGTTCCCGCAATGATAGTTAGGGAAATGTTTATACGCCTGGATATTATCAACAAGAAAACCTGGATACCATTTTTGACAATCGCGGTATGCGGCTTTATCAGTTTGCTATACGAACTCCTGGAATGGCTTGTGTCTGTTTCTTCCGGGTCGGCGGGTGATTCATTTTTAGGTACGCAAGGCGATATATGGGACACACAATCGGACATGCTATTTGCGATTATTGGAGCCGTGTTTATGTTATTATTTGTATCAAAATGGCAGAACAAGGAAATAAAGAAATTCCGCCCTGTATCGATCTAAACATTCTGTTCCTGCAAAGTTTTCAAAAAGGCATCTGCGGATGATGATCTTATAATCATTTGATATTTTATTTTATTCCGTTACCTTTCCGATAAATTATAACCTGGTTATCCAAAACTATTATGGTCAAAACTGCAAAAGCGCCGCAGGGAACGGACGATTTCGACTCTGCCGCTACCCGTTTGTATTCATTAGATGCCCTAAGGGGTTTTGATATGTTCTGGATCATGGGTGCCGAAGAAATCTTTCACGGCATGGCCCGCGCCACCAACTCCCCTTTCTGGAACGCCCTTTCATTGCAATTCACCCATCCCGATTGGAATGGTTTTCACGCGTACGATATGATATTTCCGCTGTTCCTGTTCATGGCCGGCGTGTCGGCGCCTTTCTCCATCGGCAGGGCGCTTGAGCAGGGCAAAAGCCGCGAGCAATTACTATGGCGGGTTATTAAACGGGCTTTTATACTGGTGCTTTTAGGCGTAATTGCAAATAATGGCCTCAAAATTCAACCCATTGCCGATATACGATTTCCAAGCGTGCTGGGGCGCATCGGTATCGCATACATGTTTGCCAACATCATTTATTTATACGCAAAAGAGTGGGCGCAAATTGCCTGGTTTTGCTTTTTCATTATCGGGTATTACCTGCTGCTAAAATTCACCTCGGCGCCGGGCTTTCCGCATGGCGACCTCACCCCACAGGGAAATTTTGCGTCCTACATCGACCGTACCATATTGCCAGGGCATCTGTATGTTCCCTATCCCAATACAAAGATCAATATGCACGACCCGGAAGGCTTGTTCTCTACCATCCCGGCCATCAGCACCGGTTTATTAGGTATTTTAACCGGAAGTCAACTAAAAAGACCGGGGCTTGCCCAGGGCAAAAAAGCATTGCGCCTGGCAATAGCCGGAATTATATTCATCATCCTGGCCCAGGTTTGGAACCTTGATTTCCCGATCAATAAAAACCTTTGGTCAAGCTCATTTGTGCTGCAGGTGGGCGGGATCAGTTTATTGCTGATGGCACTTTTTTATTATATTATTGATGTGCTGGGCTATAAAAAATGGGCATTCTTCTTCAAGGTAGTCGGTATGAATTCAATACTCATTTATCTTTCGGGCCACTTTATAAGCTGGGGCTTCACCAACCGCGGATTTTTTCAATGGCTTGGTCAGCTCGTTGGCAATCCATATAATGTTGTGGTTATGGCTATTACATTTGTATTGATAAAATGGCTGTTTCTATATTACCTGTACCAAAAGAAAACGTTTTTACGCGTATGATCTTTTTATTTCGGAATTTTTCGCGATTTATTTTTTTTAAGGCGCTCAAGAGGGCTTCGCCGTTCGGATTTACGATTTAAGGACTGTATCATATTGCGAAACAGATACAACGGATACAAGAGATACAACAGATACAGCGGATACAAGAGATACACTGACAAAACAACGTCACCGCTTTTATAAAATTTCCCAGATAATTTGTACTAAATTATTTTGCCGGAACACAAGGCATTATTTTAGACCAATCCCTAACATCTAACCCCAATCTCTAATATTTACCGCTCCAATATCCCGCTCAAATCAGCGGGCGAGTAATTGATCGACTTTAACGTTTTATTATCGGCCTGGCGGTAAACTAAATATAGCCCGTCAATTTCTTTATGGTATGATTCCGTATCCGAATTCTTGTAGTGTTCGATGGTTTGCATGGCTTCTTCGACAGATTTGCAGGCCTTGCTCATGTTTGAGCGGTGTACCTCGTCAAACAGATCCTTAAATTTGCCGCCCAGCCCAAATTCAAGTATCGCGCCCGAAAGCACATATTGCAGGTCGCAAAGCGCATCGGCAACCTCAACCAAATTGTTATCATCCACGGCCTGCTGCAGTTCCTTTAACTCTTCGGCAAGCAATGATATGCGCAGGGCGCACCTTTCTTTTGCAGGAATTGCAGGTTGCCGCACAATGGGGTGTTTAAAGGTAGTGTGAAATTCTGCTACCTGGTTTAAGGAGTTTGTGTCTCTGATCATATTAAAATACGGCGGTTGAGCTTGCGGCTAAGATAAAAATTAACTTCATTTTTAAAGGGGGATGTTAACAATTTTCGTTTCGGCATAGCTTTTGTCAGATTTATGCCAGCTTTAAAAAATAATTTACGGACAATTAAACCGTTTAAGCTTAGTAACGTCTATAAAAACAGCAGCGGTAAAAACTGCTAAGTTGAAATATATTAATCAATTATGAAAAAGGCATTTAAATATTTAGTATTCACAAGCTTAAGCGGACTTTTATGTTTGTTTTTAGCTTTTCCGGCTAATGCACAGCATAGAGGCGGCAGCGGTGGCGGGCATTCAGGTGGTGGCGGCGGTTTCTCCGGCGGTAGCCATGGTGGGGGCGGGTTTAGCGGCGGAAGCCGTTCAAGCGGTGGATTTTCTGGCGGGCGCAGTGCCGGCGGGTTTTCTGGCGGGCGCAGTGCCGGCGGATTTAGCGGCGGAAGTCGTTTCAGCGGCGGCGGCCGTGTCATGACGGCACCCCAGGGCAGCAACAGAAGTTTCAGGGGCGGATCGCAGGGTTTTAGCGGTAATTCCCGCGCCTATAGCGGACGATCGGGCTTCAGCGGCAACGCCCGTGCGTATACCGGTTCAAGAGGATATGCAGGTGGAAGTCGTGCATACACACCCCGCGGTTATACCGGCGGTTACAGCCGTGGTGGCTTCGGATATAGCAGGGGCTATTATGGCCCGCGCAACTGGGGGGGTCGTGGCTTTTGGGGCGGACATGGCGGTTATTTCTATCATAGCGGTTTTTATGGCAGCCTATACTGGCCAAGGATCGGATTTAGCATAGGCTATTTACCATATGGTTATTATCCTTTTTATTGGGGCGATGCTGAATATTTTTACAGCAACGGTTTCTATTACCAGCAGCTCAATAATCAATATACCGTTGTTGAACCGCCTTTAGGCGCCGAAATAACCGTATTACCATCAGGCGCGCAGCCGATTACTATAAATGACGAGCAATATTATGAATTGAACGGTATTTATTACCAGCCCATTACCAAGGATGACGGCAGCACTGCTTATGTTATTGCCGGTAAAGACGGACAATTAAACCAGGGCCAGGTAAATGATCCGGCGCAGGGTCAGGGTCAAATACAAGGGCAGGTTGATAATGGTCAAAATGGCCCGGCCCCACAGGTTGGCGACATTTATGATGAGCTGCCGGAAGGTACAAGGAAAATAAAAATGAACGGGCAAACATTTTATGTATCTCCCGATGACATTTATTACCAGGAAACACGTGACACAAGCGGTCGCATCGTTTATAAGGTGGTGGGTACGCCGGCTGATGAAGTTACCGATAATAATTAATTTAATAACTTTATTGACAAAGAGGGGTGAAATTAACGCTTTCGCCCCTCTTTTATTTTTATTATGGTTTGATAGTTAGTAACTTGGCGTACTATTTTATTTAGATGCCGATGCAATAACTGCATAATAATCAGGAGCTTCAAAACATTTCAGGCTTTTGATCCTTTCATTAAAGTCTTTTCACTCTTACTTAAATTATGATTAGTTTTCTTAAACGGTTCTGGTTCTTTATACTTCTTATTTCGCTGCTCAGTCCCTCAAAAACAAAAGCTTATTCGGTACTTACCCACGAGGCTTTGATCGATGCCAGTTGGGACAAAACAATACTTCCCCTGCTGAAGCATAAATACCCTTCCGCCACTGATGCCGACATTAAAATGGCCCATGCTTACGCCTATGGCGGTTGCCTTATTCCCGACATGGGCTATTTTCCATTTGGCAGTGAATATTTTACCAACCTGGCTCATTACGTGCGGACTGGCGCTTTTGTCGAAAATTTAATTTCAGAATCCGAGAACCTGGATGAATACGCCTTTGCATTGGGAGCGTTGTGCCATTACATGGCAGATAAATACGGGCACTCATTGGCCACAAATCGCACAGTACCCCTGGTTTACCCCGAAACAAGAAAATTTGGTACAGTAGTGACTTATGAAGAAAATCATATAGCCCATAGCCGCGTGGAGATAGCTTACGATGTTTTACAAATTGCAAGGGGCAACTATGCCACACAAGGGTACCACGATTTTATAGGCTTTGATGTAGCGCGCCCGGTACTTGAAAGGGCTTTTTTGAAGACCTACGGACAGGATATTAATACAGTGTTCGGCGACCTTGGCCTGGCCATCTCCACATTCCGGTGGTCCGTGAAAAGTTTGTTGCCTACCATAACACGTACCGCCTGGGTAATAAAAAAGAACGATATTAAAAAGCTGAACCCAACCGTAACGGCCCGCACCTTTCACTACCACATGAGTAAAAAGGCATATTACCATGAATTTGGCGAAACACGTCAAAAGCCCGGTTTTAAAGCCTATGCACTGTCGGTTTTTCTCCGTATTGTTCCAAAAGTCGGCCCTTTCAAAGCGTTAAAGTTTAAACCGGTTGGGCCAGAGGGCGAGAAATTATTTATCCGCAGCTTCGATACGGTTTTAGTACACTATAGCACAGCCCTCGGTCAATTATACAATGGCTCGGTAACTCTGCCTGATGTTGATTACGATACCGGCAAGCCAACTGTAATAGGCGAATACGGCCTCACCGATCAAACCTACGGCGATCTGATAGATAAACTTCAGGATACCAAACTGGTGGACCTTACTGCGCCATTGAAAAATAATATTATTACCTTTTACGGAAATGCTGACTCAACTTTTTTTGCGAAGAAATATCCGGGCAATTGGAAAAAAACATATACCGACCTGGAAGCGGTTAAGGCTGCTCCTACGGTTAAAATGGATAGCTTAAAAACTGCAAAGGGGATCTATTACAAACTCAATGAG
>JAQBOH010000103.1 GCA_028288125.1 Mucilaginibacter sp. | reverse complement strand
GGACCACCAAATGAACGTAAGGCATGGTTTAAACAAATATGGTGGAGACTGCCCCGTTATGTAAGGCCCATGGTATATTTTATTTACCGTATTATATTTAAGCTGGGCATACTGGATGGCCGAACCGGCTTAATTTTTCACTTTATGCAAAGTTTTTGGTTTAGGTTAGTGGTAGATATAAAGATAGATGAGCTACGAAAGCAACAGGGGAATGAAAGGAAATAAACCAAAGCTAAGTCCGGCGTTAATGTTTGTTATTAAATTTTTGTGCCTGTTTGCTTTCATTTATGGTTTTTATATTCTCTACCTTGCCGTGATATCCCCGGGAGGTAAACTGTATTCCAAGTTTTTCGATGAACACCTTAATTTTATCAACTGGTTAAGATACGCGCTTATAGAAAGTAGTGCCGCTATTTTAAACCTGCTTGGTTACCAAACCAAAACAGCCGCCGACCAGATGCTGGTTGTAGGGCGCAATATCGTGTATGTGGGCTATGATTGCCTTGGTTTTGGTGTCGTGAGCTTCTTTACAGCTTTTGTCTTGACATACCCCGGGGTATTAAAGCCTAAGTTATATTTTGGGGCCATCGGTCTAGTTACAATACAACTCATCAACCTTGCCCGGTTTGTCATTATTTCGCTTTACTGGCACCGGAGTGCCAGCGTTTATTTGTCTGACCACCACACGATATTTAATATTGTCGTTTATATCTTTATTGCGATGAGCCTGTATTTTTATACCCATTACCAGGATCGTTTAATTAGTTAGCGATTCCTATCGGATTCCCCGCATTTTAATTTCAGTGGCCACAGGTCAGCCCCCCCGAAACGATCTAGTAAGAAATAAGAATTTTATATCGCTGCCATTAGTCCTTCTCATATTGATGTTGCACTTTTGTTGTATAAAGAACGGCATGGACTCAATCATTACAGCAGAAAAATCTATAAATCGAATTGACCCCGCCATTCTTTATAATGAGCGTTTAAGCCCGATTTCCTATAAAAGCAAACAACTACTTCCAAAAGTAGGTCATTAACCTTGGTTCTTCCCTGGTTTATTTGCTTTTATAAATTTTTATCGATTTATTTTACTTTTTTTATCTTGCGCAATAAAGAACCGCAGGGACTCGATCATCACACCAGGAAAGACCTATAAATGGTAATGATCCTGCCGTTCTTTTAAGAGCTCTTAGCGCCCTTCCCTATAAAAGCAAACAACTGCTTCGAAAAATAGGTCATTAACCTTGTTTCTTCCCTAGTTTATTTGCTTTTATAAGTTTTTGTCGGTTCTATTTATTTTTTTACCTTGCGCAAAAAAGAACCGCAGGGACTCAATCATCATACCAGGAAAGACCTATAAATGGTAATGATCCTGCCGTTCTTTGTGTCGAATATGCCCAATCCACCGCTATTGCTCAACCACTCACCTCAACAAATATTATCAGCTGTTAACTACCCGCCTTCCTGCTGTTCTAATGTAACTCGCTGAAAGTCCTTTTGATAGGGCCTGCGTTGATTAACACATGCGAATATCCTTAATATCAATTTATTACGAACTGCATTCATCACAGACATACCTGCCTTTCCCTCCATTATGGTCTTCCGGTCAAAGTAGACCTTAAGCTCCCCGCCCTTTTGCAGCGAAACCATTGCGCACATATGCAAAAGTGACTTCATTTTTTTATTCGCAAAACGTGACACCCTGGAATTCCGGACGATCTTGCCGGACTCTTTTCTAAAAGGCGCAACTCCCGCATAACAGGCGAACTTCTTCGGCTCATTGATGTCGCGAAACTCATTGGTACAAATAATGATTTGCGTGGCGGTAATCCGGCCAATAGCGGGAACTGACGTAATCAGCTTAGTGAGCATTTGTAAATGCTCATCACTTTCTAGCAATAAAACGATCTTCTCATCGATACTCTGCAGGTCCGCGACAACTGCCTCCATACTTCGTTCACAGAATTTATGCGTCAAACGCTGGATATCTTTAGTAATAAATGTTTCCTGCTCATCAAGGGCTGTCTTTAAAATCACCTTTAAATTCAACAACCTATCCCTTAGCGTGCTTAAACTTTTCAGCTGCGACATGATCGGACGTTCGGGAACCCACAGTTTGAGCTCATCTTTATTTCTCTGCGCATACTGGGCAATGCGGATCGAATCTATCTTGTCATATTTATCCCGTATAAGCCCCAGTGAATTTCTGATCCGCAAAGCATTTTCCAGCACAAAGTTCAACCTGAGTTTTTTAAAGCTCACCAATAGGTGATTCGAGTAAAAACCGGTATCCTCCATGCAAAACAATGCTTTAGTAGTTTTAAAACCGGGCATTTCCTTCAATTCGTTGATAAAGGATACAACCGCTTCTTTTTTGTTTTCAATTTCCCTGTGAAAGCATAATGTTTTACCTTCTATTACCGCAAAGTCGAGTTTATTCCTGGAAACATCAATCCCTATAAAAAATTTATACTTCTTTTGTTTTGACTTAGTAGGTTCATTCATAGTAAATATCGGACTAACAACCGCAGGAAAAGTACCGGTCATTAAAATACATAATAATTGGTTGGTCAAATGTAAAAAGTGTTGGTGAATTCACCAACACTTTTTACATTTTTATACTTGATTTTTCCACTGCTTAAATGCGTGGAAAATGAAAGAGGTTATTGACAGGTCTTTTTTAAAGAGTTTTGGAACACATCTTTATCAATTGAGGATGTCCAAAGGACTGTCTTATAGAAAAATGGCGCAAAATTGCCATATAGATCATGCGGATATCAAAAAATATGAGAAGGGGGAAACAAATATAACTTTACTCACTTTAAAAGAACTTGCAAAGGGCCTCGGCCTGGAGGCTAAAGACCTTATTAACTTTTGATATGGTTCAACTCGAACTATCCGGTTTGTTTGTGTGGTGAGATAATCCGGTTCTACCAGTCATCAGTCGGGCGCGTTACGATCGAAAAGTCAGACCGGCTTATAAGTTTCAACCGCTAACTTATGTTTAGCGATTGACCCTCTGACTCTGTCTTACCGGCACTCGATTGCTGTGCTTTCTCAGAAACCAATCCGAAGTGTTTCCTCGTTTCCGCCTTGCCGTTTAGCTGGTAGAAATTCACAGGTGCAATATTACATCTTCACCGTCTTTTATGATCGTGATCAACGGGCGATGACCGTTCTTTAACGAATCGATCAATACCTCTCCCTCTACCGGGGTAGCTATCTTTTTGATCTCGTACTTGCCGCCACGCTCGCGATATGGAAACCATAGGCTGGTCATAGCAACGGTTAAGCATATTAATTTCCCGGCGGCGGTCTTTTTGCGCTATCCGTATCCAACTCATCCCGGCCCCTGTACGAACCCCGCCGATATTCAACAAATCATCCTTTATTTCGTTGCCCCCTGACGACGGAGGGATGAATTCCCGGGCCGGGTGCAGTGTAATTTTGCTCTCACATCACCGCGTGGTGCGCTGATGACTAAACGAAAGCATATGTTAAACGCGATCTCCTGGCAGCAATATGTTACTGCCGTCCTTCTGTTCAGTCTCGCCTGGTACGCTTGCATCGGCCTGCACTATTACCGGACACGCATACGCGGCCTTTCCCAAACAAGAATTAAAAACGTCTTCCCAGAGGTAACATCTTCTGTCATGGGACCCGCCAAACGGAAAGTGGATACGAGGTTGCTTGACCCTGAAGCATTTATTTTTACCGTTGCATCACCCGATGATATCAATGACCAGACCCTCCCTAACGGGCCGGCTGATGACCTGCTTGCGGAAGCCAAAGTACTTGTGGATGCCTACAGTGATAACGATAACAAGACCGAGTTCCTTTCCCTCTTTAAGCTGTTGCTGGACAAATATGAAGTATTCCGGAACGAGATCAGCCTGCCCGCCGTTATCCGTTCCGTGGGTGATTTCGCTGAAAGCCGCTTATCATTCCGCGTGGAACAAACCGAATGGCCATTAACTTTTTAATTCATCCTATCATGAAAAAGACATTCAAAACCATTTGCGCCGCATTTGTGCTGCTGCTGATCAGTTTAAGCGCCTTTTCCCAGGATGGTAATGCCGGTATCAACGAAGCCACCAACCAGGTCAAAGGTTATTTCGCCACCGGTACCAACCTGATGTATGCCATCGGGGCGATCGTCGGCCTAGTCGGCGCGATCAAGGTCTATAAAAAATGGAATGACGGCGAACACGATACCGGTAAAGTAGCCTCCAGCTGGTTTGGCAGCTGTATCTTCTTGGTAGTAGTGGCTACTGTCCTTAAATCATTCTTCGGCGTATGAGCTACCAGATCAACAAAGGCATCAACCGCCCAATCGAGTTCAAGGGGCTAAAGGCGCAATACATCGGCTACCTGGGCAGCGGCCTGGTCGCGCTGCTTATCCTGTTCGCCGTATT
>JAQBOH010000071.1 GCA_028288125.1 Mucilaginibacter sp. | reverse complement strand
CGATTTTTTTTTGCATATCCTGGCCGATGACCAATTGAATTATTCAGTGGACTTCATTATGTCGGGCATGGTCAACGATGTAGAAACGGGCCTCATGATGATCAAGGAAAAACTTGGCATGGCCATGGTACAGGATCCGGATGACGCGGAATACAGCAGCATGCCTAAAAGCGCCATTAATTCGGGCATGGTTGACTATGTGCTTACCCCGGAAGAAATGCCTTCCAAGCTGATCAAGTACCTCAACCATCCCATACTCAATGAGGATAACAGGGAACAGGCCATAACGGATAGTAAAAATTCAAATGCCATTCAAAAAGTTTTAATGCTGCTGCGTTCGCATACGGGCCATGACTTTACGCTTTACAAAAAAAATACCATCACCCGCCGTATCGACCGGCGCATCGCTTATAACCAACTGCCGGATTACATCAGCTATATAAATTTCCTCCGCGAAAACCCTGGCGAGATCGACGTGCTGTTTAACGAATTGCTGATCGGTGTCACCAAATTCTTCCGGGACGCTGAGGCTTTTAATGTATTACAGGGTAAGCTGGACGTATTATTAAGCAAAAAGATAGAAGACGAGCCCATACGGATTTGGGTAGCGGGCTGCTCAACCGGCGAAGAAGCCTATTCGATTGCCATAATGGTGATGGAATATCTTGAAAAATTGAAGTTAAAACGCTTGCCGAAGGTACAGATATTTGCTACAGACCTTGATGTAACCGCTATCGAGCATGCACGGCTTGGCGTGTATTTCGATAATATTGTATCCGATGTTTCGCAGGAGCGGCTGGAACGTTATTTTGTGAAACGGAACAACAGTTATTGTATAAAAAAAGAGCTCCGCGAGATCATTGTCTTTGCCCAGCACAACTTAATTAAGGACGCGCCCTTTACACGTCTCGACCTGTTGTGCTGCCGCAACGTAATGATATACCTCACTACCGAGCTGCAAAAAAAAATCCTGCCTGTCTTTCATTATTCGCTGAACCTGCACGGCATTCTGTTCCTGGGCCCTTCGGAAACGATCGGGCCATTCGGCGATTTTTTCAATACGCTCGATGGCAAATGGAAACTTTTTGAACGTAAAGCGGGCATATCCACCCTGGGGAAAATGATCGATTTTCCGTTTAATATCACCAATCAAAATGGCAGGAACAATAAGATAGGCCAGTCCGTTAAACACGGGGCTAAAACGGTATTGTATGAAACTTTCAGCAAGATCCTTTTGGACCATTATACGCCGGCATCTGTACTTATAGACGATAAAGGAGACATATTGTATATAAACGGGAAAACGGGAAAGTTCCTGGAGATAAACCCGGGCGATGGGGTCATGAATATCCACCGTATGGCCAAAGAGGAGTTAAAATATATTTTAGGCAATGCCATTCACCAGGTTTTTTTACAAAAGAACCAGGCAGATGTTCCCGAAGTGAAACTAAAGGAAGATGGTAAGATAAGGCTGATCGGCTTCAAGGTCACCTATCTCGAAGAAATTCCGCTGCAGGGGCTCGCCCTCATCGTTTTTGAAGACAAAGGCCTGCAAAAAAAAGCGGGCAAAAAGCTTGCTAAAGGCAGTCAGCGGGTATCAGAAGCGGTTGCCGAAGAACTTGAAAAGGAGCTCATTTACACCAAACAACAACTGCATACCACCATTGAGCAGATGGAAACTTCGTTGGAAGAATTGAAATCGACCAATGAAGAGCTGCAAAGCACCAACGAGGAACTGCAAAGCACCAACGAGGAATCGTTAACCACCAAGGAGGAAATGCAATCGCTCAACGAGGAACTCATGACGATCAACATGCAGTACCAGGTGAAGGCCGAAGAGCTTACCCAGCTGAACAACGACATGAAAAACCTATTGGATAGTACCGACACCGCTACCATTTTCCTGGATAATGAATTAAATATATTACGCTTTACGCCGCAGGTAAAAAAACTGTTTAATGTAATACCGGCGGATGTTGGCCGCTCGATAACGCACGTGGTATCCAACTTTGATTACAACGCTATTGAACATGATATTAAAGAGGTGATCGACAGCCTGAAGGGAATGGAGCTGGAGGTTAAAACACGAAGGGATGAGTGGTATAACCTGCGCATTATGCCCTATCGTACCCTCGATAACTTTATTAACGGCGCGGTGCTTACCTTCAATAAAATAACCCCGGTAAAGGCCATGGAAAATAAACTGGCCATGCTGCAGCAATACACCGAGCTATCGCTCAACCTGGTAAGCGATCCGGCATTGCTGATAGATAAAGATTTGCTGATACAAAGTGTGAATCAATCGTTTCTGGACTATTTTAAATCAGCCAGGCATGAACTATCCGGGCTGCCGTTTGTTGAATTGGTGCATAATAAATGGCAAACCGATACACTGGACGGATTGTTGCATGCCCCATTGGTAACTGGCAAATCTATAACGGTGCAATTGGAGTTTCCCATCATCGGCATGAAGACATTGGTTGTAAACAGCCATCCGTCTATTGACACTGAAACGGGGCGCGCGTTTATAATACTGGTCATTTTAAAAGAGATCAACAGCCATGAAAAATGATAAAAGCGTTCTGGAGAATAGCGAACAGCTGCAGATGTTCCGGAAAAAGGCCGAGAACTTAATCAGCAGGAACAGGCTTAACCAGGATTTTCAATTTGCCGGTATGGAGATAGAGGAACTGCTGCACGAATTGCAGGTGTTCCAGATAGAGCTTGAAATGCAAAACGACGAGCTCCGCATTTCTCACAACAGTCTTGAGCTTGAACGACTGAAGTTCGCGGGCCTTTATGACCTGGCGCCGGTAGGCTATTTCATACTCGATAAATTTGGCGCGGTCACAGAAATAAACTTCACGGGTTTAACCATGATGGAAATAGGGCGCGCGCAGATCATCGGGCGGCGTTTCCAGGATTATGTGGCAAACGATCAATGGGGCGACTTTTATAACCTGATCCGCAAAATGCGGTCGGTCAATACCAGGCATAATTGCCAGTTAACCATAAGTTCGGACAAAGGAAAAGTTTATTATGCGCAGCTGGAGGGTACCGGCATCCTGAACCCGTTGACCGCCGAGCTTCAATTTTATATCGCGGTGATCGATGTTACCAGTAGGAAGCAGGCCGAACAAAGGCTCATCGAAACCAACGAACGGCTGCGGATGACGCTGGAAGCGTCGGCTACAGGCACCTGGGAGATCGACTTAAAAAATCAACGCCTGTACTTTGACGAAAATAGCTATTCCATTTTAGGCCTTGAAAGCTGGGCATTTGACGGCAGGTACGAAACGTTTTTTAAACTGCTGCACCCCGAAGACCGGCAAACCTTTAAAACCCAGCTTTTACTCGCCGTCAACGAGGAAAAAGACCTGGATGCTGAGTTCAGGCTCATCCTGAATTTAACGGGGCTGCGCTTCGTGGCGGCAAGAGGCCACTCCGTGCGCCAGGATCCAGGTAGTTTTCGGTTTGTGGGTATCATTATTGATATTACCGAAAAGAAAAAACTGCAGCACGAAGCTGATGAGCTGCGCGCCAATTACCAGAAAAGTATAATGACAGCCGGTTTGCAGGCCCAGGAAAAGGAACGGAAAAGGATCAGCGACGCCCTGCACGACAGTGTGGCCCAAATGCTGTATGGAATACGGCTCAGCCTGCAAAATAATGGCGCGGAACAGTCGATGGATAATTTTAGCGATGTCAGCAAATTATTAAACGAGGCCATCACCGAGATTCGCAATATCTCTTTCGAGCTTGCTCCCTCTATCCTTACGGATTTTGGCCTGGTTGAAAGTATTAAGGAAATGGCCAAGCGATTAAATGGAAAAAGTTTTAGTGTAGTTGTAAAGTCGCAGGGATCGGAAGAACGATTTAAACCCGACCTCGAGATTTCGGCTTTCCGTATTATACAGGAGCTCATCAATAACAGCATAAAGCATGGGAACGCGACCGAAACCGTGGTGAAAATTAATTTAATGGCACAATGCATTATAATAAGCGTTAGTGATAACGGTACAGGATTCAATTTAAAAACCTCGGACTATTTAACAAGAGGGTCCGGGCTATTGAGCATAAAAAACAGGGTAGGCATATTCAACGGAAGTTTCGACATCAGGTCAGGTATTGACAAAGGCACCGTTGTTAGCATAACGTTAAAGGCAGACTAATCATAAACATGGACGAATTAAAAAAAATTGTTGTTATAGGCGCGTCGGCCGGGGGGTATCATGCCATTGCGGATGTTGTTGCCGCCCTGCCCGCCGACCCTGAGATCGCTGTATTCGCTGTTTTACATATGTCTAAGGATTCAGCGGCTGCTGTTGTTCTCCATCACCTGCAGTTAAGAACCTCCCTGGCCTGTAAAATTGCGGCAGATAATGAGCCGATAAAGGGCGGCCACCTTTACCTGGCCCCGCCCGACCATCACTTAATGGTAAAAAAAGGGCTTATGCGGGTTCATAACGGACCAAGGGAAAACCGCTGGCGGCCGTCTATCGATGTGCTGTTCCGGTCGGCCGCGGCTGCTTATGGTTCGCAGGTTATCGGCATTATTTTAAGCGGTTTGCTTGACGACGGCACATCGGGCATGTCGGCTATAAAAAGAAGCGGCGGCATTTGCATTGTACAGGAACCGAAAGAAGCATTGTTTCCGGATATGCCAACCAACGTGCTCAATACGGTAGACGTGGATTACAGGGTTCCGCTGGCTGATATAGGCTATATTATTACAGATCATTTATCGAAACCGCCCGCCCGGATGCTTCCTGTACCCGAGGATGTCCGGATCGAGGCAGAGATCACAGAAAGGATGGTAAGCAGTATGGACGAACTGAAAAAAATTGGCACGCATTCAAATTTTTCCTGCCCGGATTGCGGCGGGGGCTTATGGAAAATGAGCAGCGACGGTGTCCACCGCTATCGTTGTTACACCGGCCATGTTTATACCGAAAGGCTGTTAAATGATAAACAACGCGAAGAGCTTGAAGCATCGTTATGGGTATCTATCCGGATTTTGGAAGAGCGCAAAAACCTGTTAACCATTATGGCGGGTCACGAACTGGAGGCCGGCCATACGCCCGAAAGCGTGGAAACAAAGAAGCGGGCCGGGGAAGTGGACGTACATATCAACCGGCTCAAATCAGTTTTACATGCCATGGACAAGCCGGCCAGCGCCACGATATAATATCCCCGGCTTAAACTATTTAACTGAAAACAGCGTATATGAATAAGGAATTAGTTGAAGTTAAATTGGTAAAGATTTTATTAACCGAGGACCATAATATCGTCAGGAACGGTATACGGTCGCTGCTGGAAAGCGTGCCGGGGTTTCATGTGGCGGGCGAAGCGGCCAATGGCGTTGAAGCGTTGGATTTTTTGGCGGATGACCAAAATATCGATGTGGCATTAATTGATATGAATATGCCGCAGATGTCCGGCATCGAGCTGATCGGTCATTTAAAACGAAAGTATCCGGCAATTCATGTTATTATACTTTCAATGCTTGATCATGAGAAATACGTTTACCAGGCTTTTAACGCGGGGGCACAAGGTTATTTACTAAAGAATGTGAGCGCCGATGAAATGATATTCGCGATCAAACACGTTTCGGCCGACGGTAAGTATCTTTGCTCCGAGCTGTCGTTTACCTTGCTTGAGCGGCTCATTTATGCACCCGAAATTAAGGACATGCCAGACCTGGACCTTTCAAAGCGCGAAATTGAAGTGCTTCACCTTATCGCGGAAGGCCTTACCAATGCCGAAATTTCGGAAAAGCTTTTCACAAGCAAACGCACCGTAGAAGGGCACCGGTTAAGCCTGATGAATAAAACCAATTCAAAGAACAGCGCCGCGCTTATTAAATTCGCCATACTCAACGGCATTATCAACTGACCGCCAGATACCGATCAGGTTAAGAGCCAGGAAGTAAGAAACAAGAAGCAGGAGCCAAGAAGCAAGTTGCATGGCGCGTAATTGACCCGGTAAACCACGGGGCCTATCTTTTAAAAAAATCGCAAAAACGCCGTTTTAAAGCATTAATGCTATGTCCGAAAACTTTACCGGACAACAGTAACTCTTGCATTTTGCCCCTTACTTCTTGTCTCTTGCTTCCTGGCTCTTGCTTCTCGCTTCTTGCTTCTTGCTTCCTGCCTCTTGGCTCCTGCTTCTTACTTCTTGCTTCTTGCTTCTTGCCTCTTGGCTCCTGCTTCTTACTTCTTGCCTCCTGCCTCTTTCCTCCAGCTTCGTTTGTAAAATTTTTCAATTATAAATTAAGTAGTTGACCCCATAAAATCGCGTATTAATACTTTTCGGGTTAACTTTTACTGGATTAAATTTGCATTAAACGAAATCGGCTTATGCGAACTAACTCTCACGCGCACCAAAAAAGGATATTAATTATAGATGACGACGCTGCCCTGCTGGAGATTCTAAAGGATTTTCTGCAAGAGTCGGGGTTCGAGGTGCTAACCGATGAGAAGGGGTTAAATGTCTTTCAGCTAATTGAGCGGTTCAGGCCGAACCTGATCATACTCGATTACCTGTTAGACGATAT
The DNA here is from genome assembly GCA_028288125.1 of Mucilaginibacter sp. Classification (GTDB taxonomy): domain Bacteria; phylum Bacteroidota; class Bacteroidia; order Sphingobacteriales; family Sphingobacteriaceae; genus Mucilaginibacter. The sequence continues at coordinate 1,316 of JAQBOH010000071.1, read as the reverse complement.
AAACGGCGGCGAAATTTGCCACCAGGTAAAGCATCATCCCGCGTCAAAACACATCCCGGTTATACTATACTCTGCTTATCCTAAGGTGTTACTTTCATTAGGTACTTATAACTGCGATTTGTTTATCCCTAAGCCGTTTGATCTGTCGCCATTTTTAAATGAAATAACAAAATTGGTTTTCACGAGATCAACGCCCCTGCCGTTACGGTCGGGCAGCCCGGTACACCATCACTAAAAGCGAATTACTATAAAACAAACAAATATAATGTCATCAATAAACAAAGTTATCCTGATAGGTCATATTGGAAAAAGCCCCGAACACAGAAAATTAAGCGGCGATATTTCCGTAATAAGCTTCCCGCTGGCAACCACTACTTATCATAAAAAAGATGGTAATAGTAAAGAAGATACCGAATGGCATAATATTATTATGTGGCGGGATATGGCCGATTCGGCCAATAAAATATTGGAAAAGGGCAAGTTGATTTACGTAGAAGGAAAATTGCAAACCAGGAGTTTCATAAAAGACGGAATGACAAGGTATACCACAGAAATTATCGTTAGTAACTTTACTTTGCTGGGCAGAAACAGTGATTTTGCCGTGCCGGAAAGCGCCTTGCAGCAATTGTAGTCATATAACATCGTGTTGGTGGTGTTAAACACCCTTTCCCTGATTTATTTAAACTATTGAAGATGAAAGACAGAAAGTTCGCGATCGCGTTTTTAAACGCGATAGAAAAAAAACATGAATCCTATTTTGTCCCCCGCCGTTTGAGCATTATGCAGTGCGTCGAAATTGAAGGTACCGACATAGCCTGCGTTCGTGTAATTAAAGACGACTTGCCGCCGAATATCTGTTACGACATCGAGATCATGTTTTGGCGAACGGATTTACCAGGGTATACTGTAAAGAATACGCGGCTATCGGCTGTATTATTTTAATTATTGCTTTTTTTAAACTGTATATGGAAACAAAGCCCAAGTTTAAATCCCTGATCGAAGGGTTGATTTGCCCGGTACACAAAAAACGCCCCGGGATAGTCATCCAGGAAGATAACACCGTGAAATTTTCATACTGTTGTGCCGGATTCAAGGTGCAATGCTTCTGCCTTATAAAAAAGTTATTAGCCGCTAAGGAAAAAAGGCCCGTCACGTAAAAAATTTATCCCGGAATACGGCAAGGTCGCCGGGCCGCTTAATTGAGCACCACAGGTTCGGGCGCGTTTGAGAGATCCGACATGTATAAAAAACTCTCCGGTCGCTTAAACGCGCTAAAAGCTCAATACTTGGCGGCTGTCCCCGGTTTCGGGATGGAT
>JAQBOH010000059.1 GCA_028288125.1 Mucilaginibacter sp. | reverse complement strand
GATTCGCGGTAATTATCAACCGTGCGGGGGCTTACAAACATCTGGTCCGCGATTTCTTTATAGGTTAATTCAGAGCAGCTTAATTTTAAAAATTCGCGCTCTTTAATGGTAAATACGGGTGCATCATCATTGCCGGAAACAGAACGGATCAATTTTCCTGAAACCATTTCGTTAATATAAACACCTTTTTCGGTTATGGTTTTGATAGCCTCCAGCAGATCGCCGGGTTTCGATTCTTTTAGCACGTACCCACCCGCCCCGCACCTTATCATCCGGATCACGGCCTTATCATCCTCGAACATACTCAAGGCTAAAACTTTTATTTCAGGATAAGTGTCTTTAACCCATTTGGTAGTTTCGTAGCCATCCATAACCGGCATATTAATATCCATCAAAATAACTTGCGGCAGGGGATGGTTAACCAGCATATGCTGCAGTTGTTCACCATTTTCGGCTTCAAAAACCACCTCCAGTTCTTCAAATTCGCCCATTAGGGCAGCAACGCCGTTTCTGAAAAGCGTATGGTCATCAACGATAGCGATATGTATTTTGTCCTTTCTCATTTTTAAGGATATGGAATAATAATGGTGATGCTTGTTCCCTTCCCCGGCCGCGACAGGATGTCAACCTGGCCCCCTATTATGCCTGCCCGTTTTTGGATATTAAATAAGCCCATTCCACGCTGTCCGTCATCCAGGTTCCCAATATCAAAACCTTTCCCGTTATCATTCACCTGCAATTGCAATGAACCGCCGAGATATTCCAATTTGATCCTGATCCGGCTGGCCCGGGAATGTTTGATAATATTGTTCAGTACCTCCTGCAATATCCTGAAAATGATCAGGTCTTTGTCGGGATTATTTGCGGCAGGCATCTCGCCATCATCCTCATAGCTTACTTTATATTTGCCCGACCTCTCCATCCAGGCGATTTCATGCCGCACGGCTGCTGATAAACCCAACACCACCAGCTGATCGCCCTGCAGCAACTTGCCCAGCAGGCGCATTTCCTTGATCGAACGCAGCGTAAGGTCAATCGCCGCGTCAATCTTTTCTTTGGCCTTTGCCGGCTTGCCTACTTCAATAGAGTTTAATGTTAACGAAGTAAGGCTCAGCAGCTGGCCAATGTTATCATGCAGGTCGGCGCCGATGGTTTGCATTGTTTGTTCCTGCACTTCGTATTGCGTTTTTGCTATTTCCGCGTCAAATGTTAATTTCATTTGGGCCTTCTCTTCCATATACCTTTTCTTGCGGCTGTTGTAAACCAGCATATACGCCAAAACAAATGCTGCAGCTATTAAAAACACAAGTGTTGTAACGATAATTAAGCCCTTGATGTCGTCGTCAGCCATTTTCTGCAAATAAAAGAATAGCTCCAGCAGCCATATAATAAAATATTAAGCACACTGATTATATAATGTGTAAGGTGGCGCCCGTTCCATAATCGTACCCTGGCCAGATGCCTGTAGAATACAGTGCAGCTTATGTCGGTAAAATAAAATATTAATACACCTGCTACCCACCAAAATTCGGCTGAATACTTTAAGTCGATGTAATTGTCGTCCTTTAACAGCAGGTAATAATAATACAAGCTATAAACTACAAATAAAACAGACATTACTTTATACGAGTTCATATTAAATCCATAGAGCTGATGAGCACGATTATCAATTAATTCATAAATATAAATTAATGAAAATATAGCAAACCCAATAATAATAATGGGTTTGCTATTGATATACCTGTTCAATAAAAAAGCGAACATTAAATGGGTAAATCCCGATTCGAAAATTAAAAAAATATTATAAACCCAATAATTGTTCACGGATTGTTTGGAGCCTGCAACGTATACGCCTATTAATTCGGCAACGCAGGTTACAAAAAGATACATCACCATGATGCGCCACATCAGGCTTTTGTCTGTTATCAAGCAAGCGGCGGCAATTGCAAAACAAATTAGTTCAGAAATAGTACTCGCAGTAAAGTAGTTTGGCATTAATATTTTTTAATAAATATACCCACTAAGTATTGAACTATTAATTACAATTATACGGGCACAATTGGCCAATATCAAATCCGGCATCCAAACTATGGAATGTCCTGACCGCTACACGGGGTCCCCCCGGGGTACGTGTACCTTGAGCGTTTCCGGGTAAATCGCAAATGGAAGTACGCACTAAATTTAAACAGTCGTAAGCATCCTGATGAGCTGCGCCGTTTGTCCGGGTAGGCACTAAAATAAAGATATCCCGCTTTACCGTGGCCGGCTCTTCGCGTCCGTTTGCAAGATAAATTCTTATACCATCAAGGTTATTGGCAGGATTGACCACCGCGGTGAAAAGACTGGTTATAAAGCATATATCAAACCATTCACTTTCGGTGTTATAAGCCGATTTTTCTCTTAACGGGGGAACTCCCTGGTCATCTTTATCATGGCGCCGCTGAACCCAGTTATAGGCATCCGCATTTAAAATTAAATGGGGATTGGGATTTGGGCATGTAACATTCAAGGCAGGCGAATTGGCATCGTACAACAACCCACCCTCACGTAATATCCTGGCGGCATTGTCGTTGATCGCGTCGCCGGTAATATTTGCCGAATTTAAATAAACAGACGCATGGTCGTAGTAATCGCCATGCGGGCTTGTATGATCAGGCAGAACAGGTGCTTTAGGCTTTGTTGATACCAGCAGAATTTTCACGTCGAGCTTGGCGGGACCGGGCTGAGTTTCACTTCCAAAATAAAAACGTACGCCGTCGGTGCGAACGGTGGCGTCGTTGCCTTCTTTGATTAACAGATCTAACATGTTTTGAATATCGGCTTTCGAATACCATGCCGAGATAGATTTTCTTCCATTATCATTAGTATAACGACTTTTAAAATTACTGATCATATCCAGCGCCCGTTGCTGTTCAAAACCGTTCAGCGTTTTTTTTACCGGTGTTGGCGGCTTTTTTTCTGTGTGAACATTTTTATAACCTTGATAAAATGAAGCCGTAACCAATAGTGTGAACATTCCAATTAATAGTTTTCTCATGATTGTGAAAGTTTAAGTGTTGAATAAAAGTTTAGTGTGACTAAATTCCGCATTAACCCCCATATTACCAACGCGTTTACACCTTTTTATTACCGTGAAAACACCCTGTCAAAAGTGATGCATTACATTAACTGCCCTTTTGTTTCCTGTTGAGGCATTAATTAACAATTAAGATTTAAAATTATGACATCCAGGTAAAAAATGCAGCCTCCCATAAGCCTTTAGATGGCTGCCTTTGAAGGCTATTGCAAGCTCTGCGAAACCTTGCCAACCCTTAAGCAAGGTCTTTAAAATGCTTGAGGGGTTTTATTAAAACCGATTGTTGAGGCATCTGTTGAGACGCTGGCGATACCATTTCGGGTAGTATATATAAATAAATTTCCGCGCACAAGTTAGGTTGGAGTCTCGGGATTATTAAGTATT
>JAQBOH010000056.1 GCA_028288125.1 Mucilaginibacter sp. | reverse complement strand
GATTTCAACAAGTCTCTCGAAATAAATCCAAATTATAGTGATGCTTATTATTACCGCGCAGCTGTATTTATGGAATCGGTCAATTACGCCGGGGCAATTTCCGATTTGACTAAAGCGATTGCCGGAAATGTAAACTTGCCGATTGCCTATTACATGCGGGGATTTGCCTATGCTGCCATAAAAAACAACACAGCTGCGATGGTCGACCTGACGAAAGCCATTGAACTAAATCCGTCAAACTCTGGCCCTTATTTTTCGCGGGGGAAAATATATTATGCGTTGAATAATAAAGCAGCCGCAAAAGTGGATTGGGCTAAATCGGCAGCCCTTGGCAACAGGGAAGCAGCCTTTTTGCTAAAGATGCCGCCCAGTAATATAAAACGCCCACAATCGCCGGGTGGCTGGGTTGTTTGGAAAAAGTAAAGGCAGTTTAAAACACCTTTATTTATTCTTTTGCGTTAAGCCGGAAACAAAGCAAAAATGCGATTAAAATATAAAACGACGATAAGAAGAACACGCTATGCACCGAAACAGCCGCGGCTAACCCGGCTGTTAACGGCCCTATAGTTTGGCCAATCGAGGCATAGCTTTGGTTAACACCTAATACTTTTCCCTGTTCTGCTTTATCAATATTATCCGCTATGATGGCATTGAGCATGGGGTTACGAAGACCGTTGAACAAGCCGTAAACACAAAGGCAAACCGCGAACGGGACCAAAACAGTCAAGAATCCGGATACAAACATTGCCACCAGGCAGAGCAGGCTTGATAACAGCAAAATAACCGACTTTGAAGAAAACACCTTTGTAAAAAATGGTACACACATTTGCGCGATGATGCCGCATATACCAAATGCCGCCATGAAAATACCCATGCTAGCCGGGGTGATCTTTAATATGTCCTTACTAAAAATTTGAAAACCAATGATCATGGTGAACTGGCCCATGGTGAGCAGGAAACCGATAAATACTGCTGTGCCGATTACCGGGCGTTTTAAGGTGCTGATCAGCGACGCAAATTTAAATTGGTTTGAAAAACCGGCCCGGGATTTTTTATCTGTCGGATTGGTTTCTTTTAGCAGGAAAATTGTGCACAGTGTGCCGATAAGCGAAATCCCTGCCGCAAAAAAAAATGGCGCCTGCGGGCTTAGCCTGGTGAACAAACCGCCCACCAGTGGCCCAACTACAAACCCGAACGCGAACGCAGAGCTTAAAATACCAAAGCGCTTTGCCCGGTTAGCGGTCGTGGCCGTATCCGCGACCATAGCCTGGGCGACAGAAATATTGCCGCCTGTTAGCCCGTCCAGTATCCTGGCGGCAAATAGTATCCATAAAACCTTCGCCTCCGCAAAAAGCAGGAATGAAAGACATGTGCCTGCAAGACTGATAGCCAGCAATGGTTTTCGCCCCCATTTATCGGACAATGATCCTAAAACCGGAGTGGCAAAAAATTGGGCAATAGAAAACGATGCCGTTAAAACACCAAGCATGATGCCCGTGAGCCCGAATGTTTTACCGTAGGAGTAAAGAACAGGAACGATGATGCCAAACCCAACGGAATTGATAATGCAGACAAATACTAATACCCAAAGGTTTTTATCTTTCATGAATGGGAGTTATCGTTACTTATCAAAATACAAGGTAACAAAAAAAGGTTCTGAAAATTCAGAACCTTTTTTTGTTACTTTAAATTTAAAACTATTTCTTTTCAAAATCTGAAGCCCTTGGCAACGCGTCGGCGGCAGCGCCCAGTTTGCTGTTCTTCCTGCTGTAAGCAAAATAAATAAGCAACCCAATGATCATCCATGCCAATGCACTTAACTGTGTCGAAGTTGGCAAACTAACGATCATAGCAGCACAGATCAGTATACCAAGTATCGGCACTAAGGGAACAAGCGGCGTTTTGAATGGCCGCGGCATAGTTGGATTGGTTTTTCTGAGCAGCATCACGCCTATACATACCAGCACAAACGCAAATAAAGTACCTATAGACGTCAGATCCCCAGCTATACTCGACGGCAGAAAAGCCGCGAATAAACCGACGAAAACAAACAGGATCATATTACTTTTATATGGTGTGCTAAATTTTGGATGCAGATCAGAAAATACTTTAGGTAATAACCCATCGTTTGACATGGTGTAAAACACCCGTGATTGTCCCAACAACATCACCAGGATCACAGATGAAAAACCAGCCAGGATAGCGATGGTCACCAACGTCGACAGCCATGCATAACCGTGCATGTATTGGCTGATCGCATAAGCAACAGATGCTTCCTTACCAGCTTTCATAAAATCCTGGTATGGCGCAACACCTGTTAACACCCACGAGAACAGAATATACAAAATAGTACAAACGACCAGGGAACCTAAGATCCCTATTGGCATATCACGTTTTGGGTTTTTTGCTTCCTGGGCAGCGGTTGAAACAGCATCAAACCCGATAAATGCGAAAAACACGATCCCTGCACCGGTAAGTACTCCGCCCCAGCCGTGATTAAAAAACGGCTTATAAGAATACTGCGTACCATCCGGCAATAATGCCGGAGGCGCGTTTTCAGGAATTAAATATGGCGTATGATGTGCAGGGTTAATGAAGTGCCATCCTATAGCGATGAATACCAGCACAATTGCCACTTTTATAAATACAATAACAGCATTAAACGTAGCTGACTCCTGTGTGCCTTTTATAAGTAATAACGATAATAAAAGCAAAATGAATAACGCCGGCAGATTAATGATACCCTGGTGTGTAACACCTGAAGCATCAATGGCTTTCTCTAACGGAGAATGGCACCACTCGAACGGTATTCGCCCGCCGAGCAACTTATTCGCATATTCACTCCAACTGATGGATACTGTAGCCGCCCCTAGCGCGTATTCAAGTATCAATGCCCAGCCGATTATCCAGGCAACAATCTCGCCCATGGTAGCATAAGCATAGGTGTATGCGCTGCCAGCAATTGGGATAATTGATGCAAATTCAGCATAACACAAGCCTGCAAAAGCACAGCCTACTGCTGCTATGATAAATGAAATGGTTACAGCCGAGCCCGCATGCGCGCCCGCAGCGGCTGCGGTCCTTACAAAAAGGCCTGCGCCAATGATAGCTCCGATACCAAGGGCAATTAAATTACCTGCGCCGAGCGTTCGTTTAAGGGTTCCTTTGCCCTCTTCCGGCGTGGCCATCAGTTGTTCAAGTGACTTCTTTACAAATAACTTCATTTTAAATAATTAGATCAGTTTAAATTAATTCAGTTTCCCCAAACGTACTTAAATTTATTTAAAACATAAAGTGCCGAATGTAACAAAGGAAATGGGTGATAAAAACAAAAAAAAACGTCATTGCTGCTGTACGAAGCAATGACGCGGAAGTCGTAATAAACAGACTTACGAAGTTTTTGAAACTTCGTAAGTCTCATTTTTTATCCTTTTTTATCCACCCTGGTTAAAGAGCTTGCGGGTGCCTGAACCCTAACTACCTTTTGTACCGGGTGATGATTGATCATGCTCACTTTTGCATCACGCACGTTTAAATGCGGCGCGATCACAAGCGAAACGATCGACATCAATTTGATCAGGATATTCATGGACGGGCCCGAAGTATCTTTGAACGGATCGCCAACAGTGTCACCTGTTACAGATGCCTTATGTGGTTCTGACTTTTTATAGTAGGTTTCGCCATTGATCACAACACCCTTTTCAAATGATTTTTTAGCGTTGTCCCACGCGCCGCCTGCATTGCTCTGGAATAATCCCATTAACACGCCCGATACGGTAACACCGGCCAGCATCCCGCCCAAAACTTCGGGGCCGAATGTAAAGCCTACAATAATTGGTGTAATTAGCGCGATCATCCCTGGGGCAACCATTTCGCGGATAGACGCTTTTGTTGAGATAGCCACACATTTTTCATACTCGGGCTTGCCGGTGTACTCCATGATGCCCGGTATCTCGCGGAACTGGCGGCGAACTTCTTCAACCATCGCCATAGCCGCGCGGCCCACAGCCGATATAGCTAAGGCCGAAAATATGAACGGTATCATACCACCAACAAATAAGCCGGCCAGTACGTTTGCTTTGTAAATATCAATATGCTCAATACCTGCAACCCCAACAAACGCCGCAAACAATGCCAGCGAAGTTAATGCGGCTGAAGCGATAGCGAAACCTTTACCGGTAGCGGCAGTGGTATTACCTACGGCATCTAAATTATCAGTACGGTGCCTTACTTCTTCGGGAAGACGGCTCATTTCAGCGATACCACCGGCATTATCCGCGATTGGGCCGAATGCGTCGATAGACAGTTGCATCGCGGTGGTCGCCATCATACCGGCAGCAGCGATCGATACACCATATAAACCGGCAAAGTAATATGAACCATAAATACCCGAAGCTAAAACCAGGATAGGTAACACGGTTGATTCCATACCCACAGCCAAACCGGCTATAATATTGGTTGCATGCCCGGTTGATGATTGCCTGATGATACCCAGCACCGGGCGTTTGCCCATTGCGGTATAGTATTCGGTGATCATTGACATTAATGTTCCGACAACCAATCCGACCAGGATTGCGCCATAAACACCGTCTTTGGTAAAGTGCGATGCGCCGCCTTTTAAAATGCCGCCTGTATCATCGCGGGTCATGTGAAACTCGCCCGCAGGCAGCATCCACTGTACCACAAAATAAGTGGCGATAGCGGTTAGTATGATCGAAGTCCAGTTACCGATATTCAACGCTTTTTGAACGCTGTCTGTTTCTTCCTTTATTTTAACAAATGAAGCGCCAACGATCGAGAATAGCAATCCCAAACCTGCGATAACCATCGGTAATAATACCGGGGCTATTCCGCCGAAATTATCATGAGATACAACCTCGCGGCCTAAAACCATCGTAGCAAGCATGGTAGCAACGTACGAACCGAATAAATCAGCGCCCATGCCGGCTACGTCGCCTACGTTATCGCCAACGTTATCAGCAATAGTTGCCGGGTTACGCACATCATCCTCGGGGATGCCTGCTTCAACCTTACCCACTAAATCCGCACCTACGTCAGCAGCTTTGGTGTATATCCCACCGCCAACACGCGCAAAAAGCGCGATAGATTCGGCACCCAATGAAAATCCGGCCAAAACATCCAAAGCTTTTGCCATCGCTTCGCCGTTTACATCAAGCCCCTGACTTTTAACATAAAAAGTGTAAAAAACGATGAATAATGAACCCAATCCAATAATCGCGAGGCCGGCAACACCTAAACCCATTACCGTACCGCCTGTAAAAGATACTTTTAAAGCTTTCGCGAGGCTCGTACGCGCTGCCTGCGTGGTGCGCACATTTGCCTTGGTGGCGATACGCATTCCCAAAAACCCGGCAAATGCCGAAAGGAAGGCGCCACACAGGAAAGAAACAGCGATAACCGGACTTGAGGTGATAACTGTAGTGCCCGACCATGCCAGCAGGATCATCGCGATGATGACAAAATAGCTAAGCACTTTCCATTCAGCTTTCAAAAAAGCCATCGCGCCCGCTGCAATGTAGCCGGCAAGCTCGTTCATGCCTGCATCACCCGTTTCTTGCCGGGTAACCCACGCTGCTTTGATACCCATCGAAATAATACCGATGATCCCAAATACAGGAATTAAATAAATGAGGTAAGTGTTTAATAGATCCATATTAAATTAGGTGTATATATTTTATGTTTTTTTAAAAGTGTGCAAATATAATTGGCGGGCAAAATTAGCAAATTAATTTATTTACAACAGCGTGTCAATTATAAAGTTTTTTGAATAGTTTAGGACTTTTAACCCCATACGCATCGATGAAATCAGATACAGGACAACCAAAAATGAAACACCAGCTGGGCCTGCTGGATGGCACCATGATCGTGGCAGGTTCCATGATCGGCTCGGGTATCTTTATTGTAAGTGCCGACATTACGCGCAACGTTGGCTCGGCGGGCTGGCTGATATTTGTATGGCTCATCACCGGGTTCATGACCATCACTGCCGCGGTTAGCTATGGCGAACTGAGTGGTATGTTCCCAAAAGCCGGCGGGCAATATGTTTATCTGAAGGAGGCTTACAATAAACTGATCGCGTTTTTATATGGCTGGAGCTTTTTTGCTGTGATTCAAACCGGCACTATAGCAGCGGTTGGCGTGGCATTTTCCAAATTTACCGCCTATTTAATACCCGCAGTGAGTGAGGACAATATTTTATTCGGCACCTATTTGGGCAGCTGGCATTTCACCATAAGCGCGGCGCAATGCGTTTCGATAGTGGTGATCCTGCTGCTTACGTTTATCAATACCAGGGGCGTTCAAAGCGGCAAGCTCATTCAAAATACTTTTACCATAACCAAGCTGCTCAGCTTATTCGGCCTCATCATTTTTGGTTTTATTGCCCTGAAAGGCGATGTATGGCATGCCAACTGGAGCAATGCCTGGAATATGCATAAGCTGAACGCTGACGGAAGCATTAGGAGTTTAACAATAGCCGCCGCGTTGGGCGCCATAGCAGCGTCGATGGTGGGTTCTATCTTCAGCAGCGATTCGTGGAATAACGTCACCTTTATAGCGGGCGAAATGGTTAACCCGAAACGGAACATCGGGTTAAGCCTGTTCCTCGGAACATTGACGGTAACCGTTATTTATATCTCCGCAAACGTGATGTACACCGGCGTGTTATCATTGCATGAGATTGCTACGGCGGATAAAGACAGGGTGGCCGTTGCGGCCTCGCACGTCATTTTCGGCAATGCTGGTACATTTGTTATCGCGATAATGATCATGATCTCAACGTTCGGGTGTAACAACGGCCTTATCATGGCAGGCGCCCGGGTATACCACACCATGGCAAAGGATGGCGTGTTTTTTAAGCGGACGGGAACACTAAATAAGTTTGCCGTTCCTGAGTTTGGTTTATGGATACAGGCATTAGTAGCATCAATCCTTTGCCTTAGCGGCAAATACGGCGACCTGTTAGACATGATCTCGTTCGTGGTGGTGATATTTTATGTGCTTACCATTTTTGGCATTTATAAATTAAGGGTCACACGGCCTAATGCTGAACGGCCATATAAGGCTTTCGGGTATCCGGTATTGCCTGCTATTTACATCCTAATGGGTCTCGCATTTTGTATTTTATTGATCATTTACAAACCGAATTTTACCTGGCCGGGCCTTATCATTGTATTGATCGGCATTCCGATCTATTATATCACCCAACACTATTCAAAACATGAGGATCAAAAAGATCTGGCTGATTAGTCTGTTTTTTATCGCCGGCAGTGCTTTTGCACAATCCCTTGAGCATAATTTGCAGGCCGCATTTAACCGGCTGCAAGCGGATAGCCAGTGCCGGTACGCATCGGTTTCGATAACAGTGTTGGACGCTAAAACCGGTCAGCAGGTATTTGCAGCAAATCCTTTTATGGGCCTGGCTACTGCTTCGACTTTAAAGACTATCACCACTATAACCGCCTTTAACCTGCTTGGCAAAGATTTTCAATATCAAACGCAGTTTGGCTACAGCGGTTCAATTGGCGCCGATGGTACCCTTAACGGGGATATTATTATAAAAGGTGTCGGCGACCCAACTTTAGGCAGCTGGCGATATGAAACAACCAAAGAGAACTATATTCTCAATTTAATGGTCAATGCGCTTCAAAAAGCCGGTATCAAAAAAATTAACGGCCGCGTTATTGGCGACGATTCGATTTTTGGCTCCCAATCAATTCCCGACGGATGGATATGGCAGGATGTGGGAAACTATTACGGCGCGGGCACATCCGGGCTTTGCTGGCGCGAAAACGCTTTTGATATAAAACTAAGATCAGGCCGGATCGACAGCCCGGCCGTTATCGCCCGTAAAGTGCCGGCCATGCCCTATCTCAGTTTTAAAAATGATTTGATAAATGCACCCGCGGGTACCGGTGATAATGCTTATGCTTATCTGCCTGTTGCCAATAATATGGTATATGTACGGGGAAGCTATGCGATAGATGAGAGCAAAAAAAGCATATCCGTCGCGCTGCCCGATCCGGCATTCGACGCGGCGTTTCGCCTGGCAGATACACTGCGTCGTATCGGCATACTGGTTAACAAAGAACCAGAGTCGACAAATACATTAACGGCAAAGACCCAACTCGTGCCACAAATAGCTACAAACCTAACCACCATTCTGTCGCCACAACTCAGTAAAATTATATACTGGCTCAACCAAAAAAGCATCAACCTGTATGCCGAGCAATTGCTGAAAACCATCGCCTGGAAAGCCGGCAGAGAAGCTTCGACAGCCAATGGCGTTGAAGTACTGCAAAACTTCTGGAAAGCGCGCGGCATCGACCCCAACTCGCTTAATATTTTCGATGGCAGCGGCCTTTCACCCGGCGACAGGGTAACCACCTTAACCATGGCAACCATCCTGCAATCGGCAAAAAAAGAAAGCTGGTTCCCCGATTTTTATCTGAGCCTGCCCACCTACAACAACATGAAAATGAAAAGCGGCAGCATTAAAAATGTGCTTACCTATACCGGCTACCAAACCTATAAAGGCCGCGAGCTTTGCTTTTCAATTATGGTGAATAACTATAATGGTTCGAGCCGTGGGATTAGGGAAAAGATATTTAGGGTTTTGGATGAATTAAAATAGACTGCACATTAGACTTCCGAAGTTTTAAAAACTTCGGAAGTCTTTTTCCATTTCCAAAACATATCTCTTTTAAAAAAGTATTAATTGAAAGAGATATCATTATGGCCACCATCCAAATTCTCAACAAGGAAACATTATCTGATAAAAAATACCCGCTTAAATATATCCGGTACGAAAAGCCTGATAGTGACGGCAAATTTCACAACCTGGAAAAAGAGGTATATTTCCGGCCCGACGCGGTTACCGCGTTGCTGGTTGACGATGAACGCAAAAAATTATTGCTAACCAGTCAGTTCAGGCTGCCGGCGTTTTTAAATGGCAGCGAGAGCGGCTACATGATCGAAACCTGCGCCGGTATTATCGATGAGAACGAATCGCCCGAACAAACGCTCCGCCGGGAGCAGAAGAGGAAATGGGTTGTAAAATTCATGACCTTGAAAAGGTCGCGGGCGCTTACACATCTTCGGGCGGCATAACCGAATTTGTTCACTTTTTTATTGCCAAATACAGTGAAAAAGACCGGACAGGTAAAGGCGGAGGATTAAAAGAAGAAGGTGAAGATATTGAAATAATAGAAATGGGATTTAACGAAGCCCGCGAAAAGCTAAAACAAGGCGCATTCCGGGATGCCAAAACTATTCTCTTGCTCCAGCATTTTTTTCTTAACCAAAAGGAATGATCGGAATAAACACCTTTTACCTTTCAGCTTTACCCTTTCGCCTTAAATGATCCCATACAACGAACCGCCCTTCTCTCCCATTTTATCCACCAGCTTTTCAATCAGGGGGTCTTTTTCGAGCACGGGGGCATGATGCGGTTTAATGCGCGCGTCGATGATCAGCGGGCCTTTACATCCCCAATGCTTGTTCTCAGTAAAACTGCTGATCCCGTAAATATCGTGCGACGGGTTGCTGCGCGTAAAAGTTACCCAAACAAAATTATTCATGTTATGGGCGGTAAAAGCGGCATCGTCGCAAAGTACCATAAGTGGCATACCATTTAAATCTGTTCCTTTTAAATGGTCGCTAAGATTAGCTATCATCGCAGGTATATCGCTGTGCTTTATTTTTTTAGGCACCTCGATCGCCATTATGCCGGGCATCACCATTTTATGAACGCCAAACGGCGTTGGCAGGCTAACCCCGGCAGGCAGCCCGTGCCATAGCTGCCTTTTCACGTCACCTGCCGCCGCGATAACCACTTTACTGCCCGAATTGAGGCCGCCTCCGCTATAATCAAGTGTGTCTATCGTGGTCTGGGTATAAAAATGTAAGTCGCGGGTAAAGTCAACCCTTTGAAGCATATGATTTAAAAAACCGCCAATATTATTTACGTTTAAAGATTTATCATCCTCGTGCGCGGCAATAAAAAGATATTTGGCCAGGCTTAGCTGGCCTTTTCCTAAAATATGGTTGGCAATGGTTAATATTTCCTGCGGTTTGCGTTCCTTCAAGTAAGGCGTATACCGTTCGCTGCCAATGGCAAATAACAAGGGATGCACGCCTGCCGCATCAACCGCGTTTACCGCGTGTAAACCGGGAATTTCTGTTGATATGGCCGAACCGGTAATTTCATGGATCAGCGCGCCGAAGCTGGTATCCTCCTGCGGCGGCCGCCCCACCACGGTAAACGACCAAATGGCATCCTTACGGTGATAAACATTATGCACCTTTAATAATGGGAACAGGTGCTTTAAGCTATAATAACCCAAATGATCGCCAAATGGCCCTTCCGGTTTATTTTCGTGCGGCATCACGGTCCCGGTTATCACAAAATCAGCATCCGCAGAAATGCAAAAACCTTCCTTGTCATAAAAATAGCGAAACCGCCGGTTACCGAGTGCTCCTGCAAAAGTCATCTCCGATAACCCCTCAGGTAATGGCATTACCGCAGCCACCGGGTGGGCAGGCGGGCCGCCTATAAATATGCTTATCTTTAAAGGCTGGCCTTTGGCGTTGGCTTTCGTTTGGTGCACACCTATGCCCCGGTGCAATTGATAATGTAAGCCTACCTCTTCATCAGGAATATAGTCATTGCCGCCCATTTGGATACGGTACATACCCAGGTTAGCATGCATAATGCCGGGCTTATCCGCGTCCTCGGTGTATACCTGGGGCATGGTTACAAACGGGCCTCCGTCGTTGGGCCAGTTCACAATTTGCGGCAAGTCGCTGATCATACATTTACCAAAACTTATTGGCGCATTCCTGTTTGTTTTCATCGGCAACGCCGATAAGGCTGTTAGCGCTACGTCAGCATATTTAAACGGATGCTTAATTGCTTTTATAGGATCGGATTTCAGGTCGATCAGCGTTTTAACCTTATCCAGCGTATCCCGGAAAATAAACCGGGAACGTTCAAGCGTACCAAAAAGATTAGAGACCGCCGGGAATTTACTGCAGTTAACTTTTTCAAATAGTAAAGCCGGGCCCTGGTGTTCAAAAACGCGCAAGTGTATGGCAGCCATTTGCAGGTATGGGTCAACGTTCTCTTTTATACGTATCAAATGCCCGTTTTTTTCGAGATCGGCAATGCAGGCTTGTAAACTTGAGTAACCCATATAAAAAGAAAATTGCCCCCGAAAATAAACCTAATAAAACTGACACCCAAATTTGAACACAAACTACCGTCCTATTTTAAAAATTACTCAACTAATTCTATAGACAAACATTAAAGTATGACCTTAAAAAAAGTTATTATTACTTTAGGCCCGTACCTTTTTGTGCGTTAAATGTCGGTATTCGTTTTTACTATAATTTTACTATTCGGTTCTTATTTTGCCGGCTTATTAGGGTCGTTAACCGGCCTGGGTGGTGGCGTAGTAATTATACCATTGCTTACATTGCTGCTGAATGTTGACATTCATTATGCTATCGGGGCATCGCTCGTATCGGTAATCGCCACGTCATCGGGTTCTGCTGCCGCGTATGTTAAGGAGGGGATAACGAATATGCGCCTCGGTATGTTTTTAGAGATCGCTACCACAGCCGGGGCAATGTGCGGCGCCATAATAGCGGTTTACATTCCCACCCATTATATAGCGATATTGTTCGGCATGATTTTAATCTTTTCAGCGGTGCTGTCTCTTCGTAAAAAAGCGGAACACATCACGCATCAAAAAAGCTACCTGGCCGAAAAACTAAAACTAAGCGGAAGTTATCCTACCAGCACAGGCACTATAGAATATGGCATTAGCAGGGTCGGCGGCGGTTTTTTTATGATGCTTTTTGCCGGGGCGATATCCGGGTTGCTGGGAATTGGATCGGGCGCGTTGAAAGTGGTTGCCATGGATACCATCATGCGGATACCGTTTAAGGTTTCAACTACTACCAGCAATTTTATGATAGGTGTTACGGCTTCGGCAAGCGCGGTGGTTTATTTGCAACGGGGTTATATAAGCCCGGGCTTAGTAATGCCTGTGGTAATAGGTGTGTTATTAGGCGCCTTAACCGGATCAAAAATACTGGTGCACACTACTTCGTCCGGATGGCTGCGATGGGTTTTTGCTATCGTGGTAACATTTTTGGCAAGTCAGATGATCTATAATGGGATTACCGGGAAAATATAAGAATATTCATTAGTTGATAGTCCATGGATCATTGCTAAAAGTAAAGCTTAAACCAAAACTGAAAGTACGAATCTATGAAAAAATTCAAGGACACCGATATGCAATTGCTGTTAGGCCGTGTGCTTCGCGCGGGTACGGTAATTTCTATCAGTATCGTTTTTTTTGGCGGTGTAATTTATCTTCACAGGCACGGGCATTTCATAGCCAATTACAAAGTATTTACCGGCACCCCGGCGTTCCTGCATCAATCCGGGAGTCTTTTTGACGGGGTAATGGCTTTACGGGGCCAGGCCATCATTCAAACCGGCATTTTGCTATTGATCGCGACCCCAATACTAAGGGTAATCTTTTCGGCCGTTGGTTTTATACTCGAGAAAGATTATCTGTACGTGGGTATCAGCCTGTTGGTATTGCTTATCATTTTTACGAGTATGCTGAGCGGCCATACAGGATAAATATGATTTTAATTTGACGGCTTCATCCTCTTTTGCTCCTCTTCGTTGCCGGTAGTATGTACCGCTGCTTCTTTTATGGAAGATCTTCCAATGCGATAGGTAAAAGTAAGCCTGGCCATCTGGCTTTCTTTTTTATCCATTATCGAGATATTCAGGTTTTGGTAATTGGTTTGGCTCCTGTCGCGCAGTGTATTAAAAATATCCGCGGCGCTCAATTTTAAGCTGGCGCGTTTGTTAAATAGCTGCTTGCTTACGCCGCCGTCGATACGATAGTTTGTTTTAAACTGGCTGATGCCATAAAAATTAGGCGATTCATATTTACCCGAAACGTCGGCCGACAGCGTATTGCTGATAACAAACTGCTGGATACTTGAAACGATGATATCCGGAGTGCCTTTATTAAGATTGCCGTTAGCCGGGTAGGCTACATATCGCTGGTAAGCGGCATCGATTAAAAAACTACCGTTCCACCAGCTTGTAAACCGCACCGGTGCAAAAAATCGTAATCCGTAGTTATATATAGTACCAAGATTCTTTCGTATGGTAATATTTACTTTGGTAGCATCATTCTGTTCAAAAAAATTAAGGTCGTAAGCATTGTGTATGGTTTGGCTGTATAAAGTAGCAAGGAAAGTTTTTTTATAATTATAAGATAATTCAATATTATCGGAATATTGCGGTTTTAAGTAAGGATTCCCCGAACGGTAATCATAAGGGTCAACATAATATAAAAATGGATTAACGTCTTCGTAAGCGGGCCGGGCAATTCCACGGTTATAGCTTATTGAAAGATCGCGTTTGTCATCATAACTATATACCAACAATATTTGCGGAAATAAATCTATGTAACTGCTATTAACAACCTCACCGGTTGTCACAGAATTGCCTTTCGCAATCGTATGCTCGGCACGCAAAGATGCTGTAAGATCGAACTTATCGAATTTGTTTTCATAGTTTACATAGGCGGCGTTAACATTCTCGGTATATAAAAAACGATTGCTGAACCTGGGGTCACTTTGATATTGCCCATTTACCATTGGCCCAAACATCAGGTCGTTATTGCTTTTTACAGTACTGTATTTAACACCAGCCTCCAGTTTTGAGGTCTTTGAGAGTGGGTCGGTGAAATCGATTTTTGATAACCAGCTTTGAATATTTGAAGGCGATAAGTTTTGTAAGAACTGGGGTGCCCGGTAAGCATTTCCCGAAACGTCAAAAAACCCGTTGGTTATATACTCGTTTGAAGAACGGTCATAAGTGGAATAGTTCAAATCAACTGAAAGTGTTTTTCCCAATCCGTCTAGCTTACCGTTATAGTTAAGATTATAGTTTACCCGGCTAACATGCCTTGTAAGATCTGAATTTGCAACGATGGTTGAATCCAAAACAGATCGATTAAAAATTTTTAAATCGGTGTTTTTAGCGAAGCTGTCGTCCGTGGCAAAGCCGTTTACTAAAAATCCTATGGTATGGTTAGCCGATATAAAATAATCCGTACCTAAACTAAAAGTATTGTTATAGTCCCTTTGTGTATTATTATAGTTTGTATTATAGTTGCTTAAAACATTGTTGTAATTTATATTCCGGTCGGTAACTATATTTCTGAAGGATTTGCTATATGAATAATTGTAATTGCCAAAAATATTAAGCTTATAGGTGCGTTCGTTAAAAATTAATCCGGCGCTGTTTTTATCATACTTTCCATACCCTAACGAGCCGGTAACTGTCCCATTCGCTCCTATGTTTGCCCCCTTTTTTAGCAGAATATTTATAATTCCGCCGCTTGCCGCGTCATATTTTGCCGATCCGCTGGTAACCAGCTCGATACGGTCGATTGTGCTGGCCTGTATGCCTCTCAACACTTCAGCCAGATCTTCGCCTGTTAAATTGGTTGGCTTGCCGTCAACCAGCACTAACGCGCTTTGTCGGCCTGCTATACTGATATTATTGTTGTTATCCACGCGCACATTAGGCGCCTGCCTCAATATTTCGTACGCCGAGCTCCCGGCCGCGCTAATAATACTTTGGACATTTATTATCATTTTCCCGGGACGCGTTTCAATTTGCGGCCGTGTACCGGATATGGTTACGCCGTTTAACTGTTTTGGAGAAAGGCTTAATGTAATATCCGGAACATTAACGATTTGCCCGCCTGCAACCTGGTAAGGTCCATAATACGACTTGGTGTAGCCAATGATGGTTACCAATATAAGATATTTATCCGGCGATAGCGCGGTTAAGCTGAACAGGCCCGTTTTTTCGGTAATGACCGACTTTACAATTGACGAATCACTATTCTTTAATAAAATGATTGTCGCCGCGGCTGCAGGCGAATGATCCTGGAATAATACTTTTCCCCGAACTGCCGCGGATGGTGATTGCGCATACGAGTTACCATAAAAACCAGCCAGGAACGCTGAGAGCAAGCACCCGATAACAACCTTCATTAATATATATTGTAGAAATTTTCTATATTTTATCCTTTAATTAAAGCCGTCACAATATAGTAATCATTTAACTATATAAACAAGAAGCGCTTAACGAATATATAATAATTTAAATTACTTATATAAAAATATTATAAATTATTGATAAAAATTGCCTTGTTGGACTAACGATCTACTTTTTCGATAAAGCTTTACTGCTAATGTACACATTCATTTATATATTGCAGGCAAATTAAAGGCTCCTGGTAAATGTTTGAGCGATCGCGATTATGGCTGATGAACTGGAAATACGAACCGTTAACGTTACGCGCTATGTTACACCTTTACGGGAAGGCGGTTCGCTGCCCGCGATTGCCGAGGCCGACGATGGTTTTTTATACGTGCTTAAATTTCGGGGCGCCGGTCAAGGCGCAAGGGCGCTTATTGCCGAGCTTATAGGCGGCGAAATTGCGCGGGCTGCCGGATTAAAAGTGCCCGAAGTTGTTTTTGCCAACCTGGACGAAGCCTTTGGCCGCACCGAGCCCGATGAAGAGATACAAGATTTGCTGAAAGCAAGCACCGGTCTTAACCTAGCCCTGCATTATCTTTCCGGCGCCATAACATTCGATCCCGCAATTACTAAACCCGACCCGGTACTCGCATCAAAAATCGTTTGGCTCGATTGCCTGCTCACCAATGTGGACCGTACGCCGCGTAATACCAATATGCTTACCTGGCACAAAGAATTGTGGCTTATCGACCATGGCGCAGCATTGTATTTCCATCATTCGTGGCAAAACTGGATGGAGCAGGCCAAACGGCCCTTTGTACAGGTTAAAGATCATGTATTGTTGCCGCTCGCTACCGAATTAAACCTGGTTGATGCACAATTGCGTTCTATACTCACTGCCGGGCGTATCCGTTCAATTGTTGACCTGGTACCGGACGAGTGGCTTGCCGGCGAAAAAACATTCAGAACGAATGAAGAACACCGCCAGGCTTATATTGATTTTTTGTTAGTAAGAATTGAAAATTCAGCGATCTTTATAAAAGAAGCACAACATGCAGCAGAAACACTTATTTGAATATGCCGTTATCCGCGTTGTGCCGAAAGTGGAACGCGAAGAATTCCTGAATATAGGCGTGATCCTGTACTGTGCGAAACAAAAATTCTTGCAAACCCGGTATTTGCTGGACCAGTCGCGCCTGTCTGCATTTTCAGCTGAATTAGATATGGATGAACTGACAGAACACCTTTGTTCATTTGAACGGATTTGTACCGGCGATACAGCCGCCGGGCCAATCGGCCAGCTGGATATCGCTTCAAGGTTTCGCTGGCTCACAGCAGCGCGCAGCACGGTTTTGCAAACATCAAAAGTACATCCGGGAATGACAGAAAGTGCGCCGGAAACGCTTGAGCGTTTGTTTGCACAATTGGTTGTGATCTCTTCGTTGTAGTGCGGCGCAACTACGAAAGCTACAGTAATTAATAAGCTTTTAACAAGTTAACTATACAAGTTTGAAACAAGAGCGGAATTACCGTTAATTTTAAATATCAGAAATGCCGTCAGTCGCCAAACCAACAAACTGGTCAATATCTTTCAAATGATCTTGCTTTTGCGTTACCATATATGGGTAATATGATACGCACCCGTCATACTCAAATAAGGGGATGTCACATACATAGCAGTTTATAGTCCCTTTATCTATTTTCTCGATGCGTTGAGATGTGATGACATATTGCGAGCCGCAAACGGGACATTCAATCTGCATTTTTGCCATGACGTAATAAGTAAAAGCTAATAAATTAAATCAGAAAACGGTTATTAAGATAAGGTAACGTTTCGGTTACAATACTGTTTTATAACAGAATGAATTTTAGCTTTTTTTGATTATAATGAATTGATTGTAATAAAGGGATACTTTCCGAAGTGAAACAAATGTTATCCATTAGCCAATACAAACAGCCAGGGGCCATCCTTTCATCGAATTAACAAAATGCAGCAAAACAGTTATTTGCTTCTTTTATTCATCTTCTCTTCCATCTCTGCTTCAATACGTTCCTTTTTGATATCGACACGGATCAGCCCGAACAAGCTCATGTAAACATTAGCAACAAACACCAGCGCAAAGCCGCTGATAAGATACCCGCGCCAGTCATCGAGCAACAATTTATACCCGGTAATAACCAGCATAATGGCTGTTATATAATGACTGAAGCAATACTCACAGGTAAACAGATAAAAAAATTTACGGCTTGCCATTGTTTTGGCCTTATGGCTGCATTTAACGCAGTATTCCCGCGGTTCTTTGAATACCTCTTCGTGGGTAACGGTCCATGCGATACAAGCTATGGGGATAGCCAAAATAAATAGCCACGCAATTTGGGTGCTTAATTCCATAACAACCAAATACGCAATGGGTTAAAAAAGTTTTGTTTTTGTTGGAATGTGGCTGCGATGTGATAAAAGTTGCATTAACTTGACCACCCAAATTATTTTCAACTTTCAACTTTCAACTTTCAACTTTCAACTTTCAACTTTCAACTTTCAACTTTCAACTTTCAACTTTCAACTTTCAACTTTCAACTTTCAACTTTCAACTATTTAAACGCTTTCGCCTCTTTAATAATCGATTTATACTCCGCTTTTTCCAGCGCCTTTTTATAGTATTCTTTCGCCTTTCCCTTATCTCCTGCCCTGTTCGCAATACGTGCCAAACCTGCATATGCCATCGCATAATACTCGCGGGTATACTGGTCGTCGTGTGGCGTACGAAGTGCTGTTAAATATGATTTCTGGGCAGCCGTGTCATTTTTAGCGTCTTTTTCAAAAATGATTCCCTGAAAAGTATTGTAGGCGATTGGATAAAATCCTTTGTTATTGGCTTTTAGTTTTTCCATTCATTTTCCGGCTTCATCATAATGTCCGGTTAAAAGTAAAGTTTCCGTATTGATCATGTTGAAGATGTGATTTTCAGGATACCAGCTCGCTAGTTTTTGTGTGTAAGTAAGTGCCTTGGGGAAATTCGATTCGTGTTCCAGATAAATATGCGACAGATAAAAACAAGCTTCTGCTTTGGTAATAACACCTTGTCTTGTCGCGATATCGATTTGTTTCAAACC
>JAQBOH010000052.1 GCA_028288125.1 Mucilaginibacter sp. | reverse complement strand
AATACTTGGCGGCTGTCCCCGGTTTCGGGATGGATACCCTTATAAACTTCCTCAGGTTTTCTGTGGCGTTTGCCAGGTCTTCCTGGCGTAAATATAGCATATGCCCGCTTTTGTATCCCTCCCATTTCAAACGGTCCTTTAACCGGCCGCTCGGGTCAAGCTGCCATAAACTATATTTGGCATTAAAATAATCGCACGCGCCGTCATAATAACCCGATTGGATGAGCAGGTGCAGGTAAGGGTTCTGGGCAATTGCCTGGCGCAGGTTTTCGCCGGTATGGTCATTTGTATTGTTCCATGGCCATACATTGCCAAACATGTTGTATTTTAAATCAGTTTTATAGTTCAGTTCATTCCTCAGGTAAATATTCATTGCCGGGGTAAACTCATGCAGCCAGGCGGTCAGCTCGGCGTTATAATCAGGGCTGGCGCCGTAAGCCTGCCTGTCGATCCCTTTATACCGCGAATCGAGCCGGCCCACAGTGTAGCCTTTGTCGCGTAAAAGTTCTTTCCAGAACAGGTCGTACGAAATATCCAGGTTGCTGGCCAATATTATTTTCTCCGAAAGACCGCTGTACCTGGCCATTTTTGCCGCGATATTATTTCTTTGGGCGTCATCGATAAACCCGCCGCGCGATATGGCAGGTATCAGCTCATTGATGGTAAAATTTTCCACCTCGGGTAAAAATGCGGTCAAGTCTTTTTGCTGGTATTCGGGCGCCAGCATGCCGTGGTACCAGGCGGTCGCGGCAAAATAAGGCAGTCGCAGCGCTTGTTCTACAGGGCCGCTGCGGTCAATGCCCAGGCCGGTAGGCGAAACCAGGATCACGCCGTTTAAATACATCCATTGCGCGTTTTGCAGCTCAAGGGCCAGGCCCGATGCCCGTGTGGTGCCATAGCTTTCGCCGATCAGGAACTTTGGCGATGCCCAGCGGTTTTTGCGGGTAACAAAGGTATTGATCCACTCGGCCATGTATTTAATGTCTTCATTTACGCCAAAGAATTTGGAGCCCGGCGTATCCTTGTTCACTATTCGTGAATAGCCGGTATTTACCGGGTCGATGTAAACGATATCCGCCACATCCAGGATCGAATTTTTATTGTCTTCGGTGCCATAAGGCTGTACGGGATAGCCTTCGCTGTCCGTGTTTAACCGCCGCGGGCCGGTGTACCCGATCTCCATCCATACCGACGGCGTGCCTGGCCCGCCGTTGAACGAGATCACCAGCGGCCGGGTGGCCCGGTCGGTCACATCATCCCTTTCGTAATACGTATAAAATACGCCCGCGACAGGACGGCCGTCCTCATCCCATATAGGTATGCATCCCGCGGTAGCGGTATAGGGAACGGGCTGTCCCTTAATAGTAACCCTGCGCCTGGTAACAACAGCCGAATCTACCTGCAAAATGCGGCTACGCGATACTGGCTGGCTGTTTTTTGGCGGCGTAGCTGTGCTTGGCGCGATTTGGGCTAATACAACGGACGAAAAGCAGCAAAACGCGGCCAGGGAAAGTAAATATTTTTTCATTATTATGATTGTGAGTTAGTGTCAGTTTACAGGCTTAAGCATTACATCAAACCTTACACAATACTAATCTTTTAACTGCGCTTTTGCAAAGGCCCGGTATAAATGGAATAACGTTATTACATTATATCGGGGACAGACTAAGCCTTGCTATTTAGCAGGCGTCGCGTAAATTTTCAAACCCATTATCCCCACCATGATCAGCAGCATAAAAAACACTTCAACCATTGAAATGCGCTGATGAAAAACTGCAGTTTCGGCAATTTTCAGGAAAATCAAGGTGATGGCCGTCCATACCGCGAAGGCCATAGCCGTGGGTATTTGCTTGATAGCGGTCGAAAAGAAATAAATATTGGCTAAGCCGAATAAAACATAACCGACAAACGGCAGTAACGCGGGTAAGCCGCCGCCCTGCCACTTATAAAAGTTTGTAAAAGTGAGTGTTTTAAGGTCGCTGAACTTCATAAACTTTAAACAAAAAGTCCATGCGGTTTCGCAGGTTGCTGCCAATATTAAAAATAACCAGGCCAATACGTTTATATTAATTGTTGCCGCAAGATATTAAATTTTCGTTAGCATCGGCCGCAATTAATTCGGCAGGTGAAGCATCAGTCGGATGAATTTGAACAATAGTCGCGCTTTTCTTTGATCTAAAGAGATTTTTAACCCACCTCATCAGGTTGGGTCTTAACTCATAATAGTGTTTAAACCATTTATATTTTAACAGCGCCTGTTCATCAAAGCGTTTCACCGAAAAAGCGTGCTGCATAAAATAATCTCTCGGGTATTCATAGTATAGGCCCCAATTTTCCGGGTTGTCGCCCGGTTTATGCCCCGGGTCGTACACCGTCCCGAAAAGGTAGTCCCAAACAGAAAACTTGGTTGAGAAGTTGGCATGAAACACCTCGCGGTAATTGGCATGGTGCCATAAATGCAGCTCGGGTGTATTAAGAAAGTACTTGAGCTTACCTAGCTTAACATTAATATTGGCGTGGATAAACATGCCCTGCACCGCATCAAGCAGGGCTTTGATAGGGATAACCTCGGGGTGGGCGCCCATAATAACAATAGGCGCGAACTCGATGGTTTGATTGATAATAATTTCCAAAACATGCGACCGCGCCCCGGCCATAAAATCAACCTGTTTGCCCGAATGGTGCGCCTCATGCGTACGCCAAAGCAGCTTGCTGGAATGCTGCAAACGGTGAAAAAGGTAAATGTAAAGATCATGCGTTACCAGGAAAAACAAAACCTGTTCGGCGATGGTCCAGGTTTTAAAAAAGGCAAAGCCATGCCAGTGGAGTATCGACTGTATGGATGGAATAATAAAGTTAAAGATCAGGATCTTTAAAAAATAACTTTGTATAAGCGTATACCAAACCAAATCCACCCAGAAACCTTCCCTGAAAAAAGGCAATCCTTTCCGGTACGGCGATATACGTTCCCATGCTATGATAAAGACTATCCAGCATATCAGGATTATGGTTGTTATTGCAAGTACACTCATTTCTAAGTCAATCTTACAGCGTCATTGCGAGGAACGAAGCAATCCCGAACTTTACAGGGCGATCATGCATAGTCCGCGATTGCTTCGTTCCTCGCAATGACGTGGTGGTTAAGGTTTTGTATTTCCTGTTTTTACTTCCGCACTCACCTTATACTCATCACTTATATTCACCCTCAATCGCTTCATCGGCCCAAGCTCAGATTCGTAAACGCGTTTAATACCATCGCCGGTAGCGATCTCTACATCGCGGATATCGCGTACCAGGCGGGTAAAACCTTGCGGCTCAACTGATGCAGCATGATCTGATCCCCACATGGCGCGGTCAAGCGTAAAGTGACGCTCCACAAAAGTAGCCCCTAACGACACCGCCGCCACGGTTGTTGCCAGCCCGGTTTCGTGACCTGAATAACCAATCGGCACGCCCGGGTACTTAGCGCCGAGTGTCTGTATCATTTTTAGGTTCAGCTCTTCGGGTTTGCACGGGTAAGCCGATGTTGAATGGGCAATAAACAATGGGTAGTTTTTATCAAACGACCGTACCAAATTCATCGCGTCTTCAATTTCTTTAGTGGTTGACATGCCGGTCGATAACATCAATGGCTTGCCTGTTAACAATATTTTTTTGATCAGCGGGAAATCAGTTAACGAAGCCGATGCCAGCTTATACATTGGCGTATCAAACTGCTCCATAAAGTCAACAGCTTCCACATCCCACGTAGAAACAAACCAGTCGATCCCTACCTTTTTACAATACTGGTCGATGGTGGCGTATTCAACGATGCCGAATTCGGTTTTGCGCTTATAATCGATATAACTCATTTTACCCCATGGCGTATCACGCATGATCTCCCATTGGTCCTTCGGTACGCAAATTTCCGGTGTCCTTTTCTGAAATTTAACCGCGGTTGCCTTTGCGGCCACAGCTTCATCGATCAGCTGCTTGGCAATTTCGAGCGAACCGTTGTGGTTGATGCCAATTTCGGCGATGATATAGCAGGGCTCGCCCGGACCAATTTTATGCCCTGAGTTTAAAGTAATTGTTTTATAATCCGGACCGGCGTTTTCCTGGCGCGAGGCAATGATCAGCTCTGCCATTTCCCTGAAACACCCTCTGCCGCCCTTAAATTTACAAACAACATCGGCAATCTCTTTTACAAACGAGGTCGCATCTGCGGGGCATGCCGAAAGGCCCACAAGCTTCATCACTTCCAAGTCGTTGCTGTCGTCGCCGATATAGGCTATTTCTTCCGGTTGCAAATCCAGGCGCGTTAAAATCTCTTTTAAAACAGCCGGTTTGTCTTTAGCGCCTAAATGCAGCTCGGTGATCTTCAGTTTCTCGGCGCGTGTGATCACCGATGGTGAAAGCTCCCCGGTAACAATGCCGGTTTCAACGCCTGCAAGGTTGCGCAGCCGCTCAACACCCATGCCGTCGCGGATATTGAATTTTTTTAATTCTTCGCCGCCTTTACCGTAGTAAACACCGCCATCTGTTAAAACCCCATCACAATCTGTAAGGATCAATTTGATGCGTGAAAGCTTGTTATTTAACATAATTTTAATTTTTAATTTAAATCGCGGTCCAACCGCCGTCTACAATCAAGTTGGCGCCGGTCATATAAGCCGATGCGTCGCTGGCCAAAAATACCAATGCGCCCTGGTAATCCGCAGGCTTTGCCATGCGGCCAAGCAGCGTTTTAGCGGAATAATTTTGAATAAAAAATTCGTCCTGCCCGTTTTCAACCCCGCCCGGTGATAGAGTATTTACCCGCACACCTTTGTTGCCCCAGTACGCCGCTAAAAAGCGGGTAAAGTTTACTACCGCTCCTTTGGTTACCGGGTAAACCGCGGATTTATAAAAAGTTTGTTCACCGCATGCGTCACGGTAAATCGACTGGTCGGGCCCAACTACACCGTAGGTTGAGGCGATATTGATAATACTGCCG
Source organism: Mucilaginibacter sp. (assembly GCA_028288125.1). GTDB lineage: Bacteria > Bacteroidota > Bacteroidia > Sphingobacteriales > Sphingobacteriaceae > Mucilaginibacter. The sequence continues at coordinate 7,635 of JAQBOH010000052.1, read as the reverse complement.
CTCTCCTGCCCTGCCATTACCGAACCGAATACCTGCGAGGCAAGGAATACCCCGGTCACATTCACATCAAGCGACTTTTTAAATGCGTCGAGCGGGTAATTCTCAAATGCGGAAAGCTCCTTGGCCAAACCGGGATTCTCAAACATATCGTTAATAGCGGCATTATTTACCAGGATATCAATTGAGCCGTAACGTTCTAATATCTTATCGCGTGCCGCTTTCAATGAAGCCTCGCTCGTAACATCAACTTTTAGCCCGCAATGCTGTCCGCCAAGGCTTGCCGCAAAATCTATAGCAGCGCTTTCGTTGATATCGGCCACAATTACGGTAGCCCCGGCTTCCGCCAGTGCTTCGCAATGTTTTTTTCCCAGCAAACCCAATGCGCCGGTAACTATAGCGGTTTTATTTTTTAACGAAAAGAGTTGGTTCATTAGTTCACTTGTTCATTAGTTTATTGGTCGTGGTCGTTCCCTGTCCAAAGGCAGGGTTTTTAAACCTTTCAACCTTTACAACTCTTACAACTTTTAAACAGTCTTTGGTTTAATATTATAGTTGCTCACCTTGCGGAAAACAGCCTCGAGCACTTCTCCCTTTAAATATTTTTTAACGTTGCCGCTCAATATCGCTTCCTTCATGATCGGCATCACATCGCGGTAAGCCGAAAGGGTATAAGCAATATCCTCGTCGCTGTGACTGTAGCACATGTTGTGGAAACCAGCCCAAAGCACCCCGCGTTTTATCATTTCCTGCTGCATCAGCGACTTTACTTCAAGGCCATTCCCTGCCTCGGGGGTAAATGTTACCATTGAGCGGCAGTTGTAGCCTATGCAGCGGGTGTAAACATCCATACCGGTTTCAATGGCTATTTGGTTATAGCCGTCTTTCATCAGCGCGCCTTTTTCATCTAAATATTTCGGTACATTTTTATCACGCAGCTCATTTATCGTAGCGATGCAGGCAGCCAGCGATAACGCCTCGCCGCCAAAGGTGGTATAGCTGAATACTTCCGAATTAAACAGGTTCATCACATCGGCACGGCCGGTGAGCAGGGCGATCGGCATGCCATTCGCGCAAGCCTTTGAATAAACCGCCAGATCGGGTTTAACATCGAAATATTCCTGCGCGCCGCCTATGGCGATGCGGAAACCGGTCCACATTTCATCAAATATCAAAAGCGTTCCGTTGGCTTTGCAAACTTCGGCCAGTTCTTTCAGGAAACCCGGTTTTGGGGCCTCAAAAATAAAAGGCTCCAGTATCAGCGCGGCAACAGTGTTATCAAGGGCCGCTTTTATGGCTTCAATATCGTTATACTCAAAAGTATAGGTCATGTTCTGGATAGCCTCGGGGATACCGGCATTACGGCTGGTGATACCGATATACCAATCGTGCCAGCCATGGTAGCCGCAGCAAAATACTTTTTCGCGGCCTGTAAAGGCGCGGGCAACGCGGATAGCCGCGGAACAAACGTCGGCGCCGGTTTTTGAAATTTTAACCGCTTCGGCGTTTGGTATCACTTCCTGTATAAGTTCCGAAAGCTCCACCTCAAGCGGGTGCATCAGCGAAAATGTGATACCCTCTTCCAATTGCTTTTTTACGGCCTCGTCAACAACGGGGTAGGCATAACCCAATGAGATAGGGCCTATCGCCGAGTTAAAATCAATGTATTCGTTCCCGTCAACATCCCAAACGTGCGAGCCCTTACCCTTTTGCAGGTATTTAGGGGCTACACCGTTGGTGAACTGTCCCGGTCCTTTTGCAAGCGTTTGGGTAACCGGTTTCTGAACTTTCAACGCGCGTTCGTACAGCTCGTTTGATTTGGTTATAACCGGGTAATTATCGTTGAATTTTATGGTATTTGGCATGGTAATCGGTGTTTAATATTATTCAGAAAATTGCGGAACTGATATTTCCGGTTGTATTGAGCGGGTTTGGTAACCTAGTATTTTTTCGGCGATCTGCTTGCCGGTAAAGCCTTCATATTCGAGCACATTTGGTAATAACGACGGTTTAAACCATTTTTCGTTTAATGCCAAAGGTAGCACTTTCGCGGTAAGCTGATTCTTCAAAAGCACTTCAGCTACTATGCTGTACAAGCCGCCGGTTAGAAAATGATCTTCAAGCGTAACGGTTAACCCGCTGCTCTGCGTGGCACGAATGATTGCTTGTTCGTCGACCGGTTTAAGGCTGCGCATGTTAATCAAACCTATGGATAAGCCTTCGTTCTTCAGCATTTCGACAGCTACCAGGGCTTGCTCAAATAACAGGCCATAGGTTAAAATGGTTACATCTTCGCCTACTGAAATTACCTCGGCTTTTCCCCACTGAAAAGTGCTGTGCTGGTAACTGGTTGGCCGTGTATTGATACGCACGTATGACGGATTAGGGCAGTTCCATATTTGCGGCAGCATTTCAACAAGGTCCTGCTCATCTGCCGGTGCGAATACTGTCATATTCGGGATGCCGCGCATTAAGGATATATCTTCAATGGCCTGGTGTGTAGGGCCGTTTCCATCTGATAGAAATCCCGGGATAAAGCTGCTGAGTTTAACCGGCAGATTTGGTATCCCGGCATCGGTGCGTACAAATTCAAATGCCCGCATCGATAAAAAAGAAGCCAGCGCGTGAACTACCGGAACGCGTCCGCGTAAGGCCAGGCCAGCAGCCGCGCCGATCATGGTTTGCTCGGTTATACCGGTATCAATAAAGCGGTTGCCTAATTTAGCCGGGATATTCCGCACCAGCGCGCGGTTCTCCGCCGTCATCACGATAAAGCGTTCGTCGGATAAAGCGGTCTGGGTTAATAATTCTTCGTATGACATGTTATCTGACCACTAATGTTTCTGATGTTAATTGAGTAATATGTTCGCCGTGCAATTCTTTCAGCAGGTCTTCCACTTCGGTAGCGTTGAAATTGCAGAACCACCTGTCGGCCCGGCGTTCAATGCTGGGCAATCCCTTACCGCGTACGGTATCCGCAATCACCACGTTAAGCTTTCCCGTTTCAAACGGAAAGGCCGAAAATGCTTCGTGCAAAGCCTCGAAGCTATGGCCGTTGATGCGTTTTACCGCTGCTCCGAATGCCGTAAATTTATCATGCAGGGGCTCAAGGGGTATCAGATCCTCGGTAGCCATATTGGCCTGAAACTGGTTGCGGTCGATCACGAAGATCAGGTTATCCAGTTTGTAGGCGCTGGCAACCAGCACCGCTTCCCAGCATGTGCCTTCGTTCAGCTCGCCATCACCCATAATGCAGATAACCTTATTGGTGCCGCCTTTTATTTTGATGTCCATAGCCACGCCCAAAGCCACCGATGGCAAATGCCCGAGCGAACCCGAGTGAAACTCGATGCCCGGGATATGGGTGTTAGGATGCCAGTAAATATGGTCATCAACCGATAAATGATTTTTTAACCTGTCTTTTTCCAACAGGCCCAGTTCGGCGAATGTGCCGTACAAAGCAGGGACATCATGTCCTTTTGAAAGGAACAGGTAATCGCGGTTGGGGTCGCCGAGGTTATTTTTGTTGATGTTTAAAAATTCCGAGTACAGGTAAACAATCAAATCGGCAGCGGAAAGCGATGCGCCAACGAAGCAGCCACCATCGGTCGACATTTTTATGATGTGCTCCCTCACTTTTAAAGCAGTCGCTTCAAGTTTGCCCGGTTCTGTTTTTATATTTCGCATTGGATACAATTATAGTTATTAGTCCTTTCGGGTTTTTCACCCTACGGTCAATTTTGTTTGCCCGGATGAAATTGTTTTCAATTCGTCCAGGTGGTTGCGGTACCAGTTTACGCCGGCATGCCGCGCGTTAATATTGTAAATACCGGGTTTTTCTTCCAACAGGTTCAAAATATCGGCACAGGTAAATGCGGGGTTTCCCGGGTATAATTCCTCGAACACGTGCTTTATAAATTGATAATCTTCCTCGTAATCTATCGTAAAACGGTGCGACATGGAATAATCCTTCCCGGTATTCCAAAGTACATTACCGATTCTGAATTTATCCTGATTTTCCCAGATGTAAGGGGTAGTATGTTCAAGTTCCAATGGCCTTTTTGCCTCATGCCATGTTTTTTCGAGACAATCCATGGTCATTATTTCCACATCATTCCCATCCGGAAAAGTGGCGGGGTGCAGGTTGCTGACGTAGTCGTATTTTTCGGGATCGGTAAAATAAAAATCTAACGCTTCATCAATAATGGCAGGGTCAATAAGCGGGCAATCGGAGGGGATCTTAAGCACGACGGATGCGCCGGCTTGCCTGGCTGCCTGGTAGTGCCGGTCGAGCAGGTTATCGAGGCTTCCACGGAAACAGGCTACATCCATCGCTGAAGCTTCCTGCTCGATCATATCGTCGGCGCTTTCCTGTGATGTGGCGATAATTATCTGTGCTTCGCTGCGGATCATACGCAGGCGTTCGATCATCCGGTATAATAAGGTTTTACCTAAAATGGGTTTCATTACCTTTCCCGGCAAACGGCTCGAGGACATCCTGGCCTGTACCACTATAACGGTTTTCACTGCCATGCTTCCTTGTTGTTTCAACCCGTCAGGCATATTGCACTTTGGGATAGTCGTGTGGATGAGGCTGAAGTTTAAATTGAGCGAGAAAATTTTCTTTTTCTCCATTAAACTCGATATAGCTGCTGCATACCTGGGCGATATTTTTAGCTGAAACGCCGCCGTTTTGTATCGGCGCAAGTCGTTTCAGTTCGTCAATGTCAAAATAGGAGTGCACTTTTTTACCCAGCGCGATGCCGGTATATACGACTGTTGAATATTGTGTGATCAGCTCGCAGCAATTGGCTATCATCTGGCTGGTATTCCCCGTGTGATAGATCAATGCCCCGGCAGGCGCATATTTGCGTATCTCGGCTGTAGCACGCTCAATTTTTTCGTTCGGATGTAATTTAAACAGCAACTGGCGGCCTGCAGCAATCTCCACGGCCCGCTTAATAAACGCGCGCCTGTTCTCAAACCGGTAAGTTTCGCGCATATCGGTTGAAGCTACCATTACGTAATTGCGATGCGGAAAATCGTTATCCAGGAACTGGCGGTCGTTATCATAATTCGGTATCCCGGTTACGATCAATTTGGCAAGGTCGGTGCCATGTTTTGCAAAATAATTTTTATATCCTTCTGATGCCGTGCAATAAATATCGCAAATATTGGTACACCCGTTTAACGATGTGTCGGCGGTAAAGTAAGGCGGTATACCAAGCATTTTTACAGCATCGGTTAGTAAAGTGCGTTTATCAACCATACCTTCCTGTACCCACACGGTTTTAGTTTGCTTAAACCTGCTGTCTATAACCATGTCGCTGCAATATACAACCAGGTCGTACTTGTTTTTGCAGCCCCGGTAATCAATTTGTAAGCTGTGCTGTCTCAAATAATTTTCGGCGTTAGCCCGGTAACGGTCGGTCATAGGCGTGCCGTTCACAAAGGGAGTATACTTTAAAATGGCATCAAGAAAAGCCGAATTGGGGTATACCTGGCTAAACCAGCAATCATAATTTTCCAGGTGTTTCGATATCTGGAACATCTGAGAAGTCTGGTTCATCGACCCGGTTATAAACAATATCTTTCTCCTCATTCGATCGCTTAATTAGGACATTACAAAATACAAAACTACAAATTTGGTTTCAATTTTATCTTCTGCGAGATAAAATTAATGCTGGGTTAACTATCCGTTAACGTGTTTTTTATATTAATTAGAACTAATTGGTTTACTAAAGTTACAATAATTTGCCGGCCAATTGCAAAAAAAATCTCCACGATTTGCCGTATTTAACAGCCAGAAGCATTGTCGTTAAATAATCAGGCAAATAAATTCGATAAAACTATATTTTTATAGCGTGTCATTACCAGCGTCAATACGAAAAATCCGGCCCGTTCAGCTCGTGGCCATTATTTTCTTTACTGTGTCCGGCGGCCCATATGGGCTGGAGCCTTTAATAGCTTACGCCGGGCAGCATGGGGCGCTGCTGCTTTTATTGGTGACGCCATTGTTATGGGACGTTCCCGCCATTTTTACGGTACTGGAACTTAACAGCATGATGCCCGTAAACGGCGGATATTATAAATGGGTAAAGCACGCTTTAGGTACCCGCTGGGGGTTTTATGAAGGCTGGTGGACCTGGCTGTATACCTTCGTCGACCTGGCTATTTACCCGGGATTGTTCGTATTGTATGCCTCATTCTTTTTCCCGGCGTTAATGGATTACCGCATACCGATCTGCCTGTGTGTGATATGGGCATCTGCAGGGTTAAATATTTTAGGTATTGTGCCTGTGGGAAGGACTTCGCTCGCTTTAGGCGCAGTTGTGCTAATACCCTTCGTCCTGTTATTCGTTTTGTTTTTTTATCATCATACCGGCCATATCATTATCGCATCGCCTTCTTTAAAAGGTATGCCGTTCCCCGCCCTGGGCATGGCCCTGTATACCGTGATGTGGAACTGCCTGGGCTGGGATAACGTAACCACTTACGCCGGTGAAGTTGAAAAGCCGGTGCGTTCATACCTCGTTTCAATTTTCGCATCATTTGCGCTGGTTATCGTGCTTTATTTTCTGGTTATCCTGGTTGCCCAGCAATCGGGCATTGACGCGGGTATCCTGAAGGATAAAGGTTTTCCGGTGGTGGGCGCGCTGGTCAGCGGGCAGTGGCTCGGCGGGTTGATCGCTTTCGCGGGAATGGCAAGCAGCCTGGGGATATATGCGGCGGTGCTGCTTTCCGTATCCCGTGTACCAAAGGTTATGGCGGATGACGACCTTTTACCAGCTAAGCTCAACTACCTGCATCCCAGGTTTCAAACGCCGTATATATCTATCATTGTTTGTTCGCTGGTGGTTAGCCTGATGATATTGTGGCCTTTTGCCGACCTGTTAATTATTGATGTTACCGTTTATGGCGCGGGCCTGTCGCTCGAATATATCTCTTTAATAAAACTCCGGGTAAGCTCTCCTGGAACGCACAGGCCGTTTAAGATACCGTTAGGCGTTCCTGCTCTCTGCGTAGCGCTTGTATTACCCGTAACTGTATATTTTGCCGCCCTGGCAGGGGCCTTTTATTCAACCGGGCAGGCGGTTTGGGCTGCTGTTTTTGCCGTCGTTGTCCTTGCCACCGCTGAGCTGGTTTGGCGGGTTATTGTTTGGAGAAAACCATTTTTGAAGTCTTAAGTCAAAGTCCTGAGTCTTTAGTCGTGATAGATTCTGACTCAAGACTTCAGACTCCCGACTCAGGACTTCCTCCCACCTGCCCAGAATATGGCGTTCCGGAAAATTGTTTTATACACCTCACTATTGAACAACACCGGTGAATGTCCCATAAAAATATAAATGTTCCTTGTGGGATAGTTGGGGTTGGTCCATATTACCGGGTGGTCGCCCATTTTAATATTTGAATCCGGTTGATATGTGGATTCATCCACACTGGCAATAACATGCACATCCGGGCGCGGGCTTTTATTGTAGGTGTACCATTCTTCTTTTTCTATGATGAACGATGAAGGCACATCTTTCATCAGCGGGTGACCTGCATCTTCCACATTCACCTTTGCTTTTGCGAACCCCGGGATATAATTTTTATAGACGATGTTTCCCATAAATTGCGAGAACCAGTTCCACATCG
>JAQBOH010000031.1 GCA_028288125.1 Mucilaginibacter sp. | reverse complement strand
TTAATACCGCGTGCGCCAATTGTTACCATTATGGGCCACGTCGATCATGGTAAAACATCGTTACTGGATTTTATCCGCAAAACCAACGTAATAGCCGGCGAGGCGGGTGGTATAACCCAGCACATTGGCGCATACGAAGTAACATTGCCCGATAATAAAGGAAAAATAACATTCCTGGATACACCGGGCCACGAGGCATTTACAGCCATGCGTGCAAGGGGCGCCCAGGTAACAGATATTGTAATTATAGTAATTGCTGCCGATGACAGCGTGATGCCGCAAACCCGCGAGGCCATAAACCACGCGCAGGCTGCTGGCGCGCCGATCATTTTTGCCTTCAACAAAATTGACAGGCCGGGAGCAAATGCCGATAAAATACGCGAACAACTTTCGGGCATGAATATTTTGGTTGAGGAATGGGGCGGTAAATACCAGTCGCAGGAGATTTCAGCCAAAACAGGTTTAAATATAGAGCTGCTTTTAGAAAAAGTACTGTTAGAAGCAGAATTGCTTGAGCTTAAAGCTAACCCGAATAAACGCGCGGTAGGAACTGTTATAGAAGCAGCTTTAGATAAGGGCCGTGGTATAGTAACCACAATCCTGGTTCAGGCGGGCAATTTAAAGGTTGGCGATCCGATACTGGCAGGCTGTTATAGCGGCCGGGTGAAGGCGCTGACCAACGAACGCGGACAACGGGTTGAATCGGCAGGGCCATCAACGCCAGTACAGGTACTGGGCATGCAGGGCGCGCCGACAGCCGGGGATAAGTTTAACGTGCTTGAAAGCGAAGTTGAAGCCCGCGAAATTGCCAACAAGCGTTTGCAATTACAGCGCGAACAGGGCTTGCGTACACAAAAACACATCACACTTGATGAGATCGGCCGCCGTTTGGCAGTGGGTAACTTTAAAGAGCTTAACATTATTGTTAAGGGTGACGTGGACGGCTCGATTGAAGCATTATCAGATTCATTGTTGAAATTATCGACTGAACAGATACAGGTAAATATTATTTCGAAGGCGGTTGGGCAAATCTCCGAATCGGATGTATTGCTGGCATCGGCATCTGATGCGATCATCATCGGTTTCCAGGTACGCCCATCAGGCGGTGCCCGTAAGCTTGCCGAACAGGAGCAGATCGATATCCGACTTTATTCTATCATATACGATGCTATAAACGAGATTAAGGCCGCGATGGAAGGCATGCTTGCGCCAACATTCGAAGAGAAAATCGTTGCTAACGTTGAGATCCGCGAAACCTTTAAGATCAGCAAAGTAGGCACCATTGCCGGATGTATGGTACTTGACGGTAAGATCACCCGGAACAGCAAAATACGCATTGTCCGCGAAGGCGTGGTCATTTACACAGGCGAACTGGCGTCATTAAAACGCTTTAAGGATGATGTTAAGGAAGTTAGCACCGGGTATGAGTGCGGGTTAAACATCCAGAACTTTAACAACATTGAAGTTGGTGATATTGTTGAGGCTTATGAAAACGTAGAGGTTAAGCGCAAGCTTTAAGCTTCAAAAACGATATACTGAAAAGGCCTCCGGAATATTCGGAGGCCTTTTTTATTGATTAAGTTTTTTGACGGTGCTTATGCAATATATGGTGTCGTTTATGCCACCTGTGATGCACCATTTGTGCGCTTACCGCGGTGTAGCTGAATACAGCCAATAGCAGAATTGATAATACTTTTACAGCTTTCATAAATTAAGATTGATTTAAGGTATTAACGGTAAATAAAATAGTTTGTTTTGTAACAACATACTAACCTTAAATAGATTTAATCCGTTTTAGGTTAATTTTGATAATTACTGCCGTGAGCGCCTATCAACTTTAACCTAAGTTAGTTCCCGAAAAATGCATCTGTCTCTCTCTTCAGGCATGGTTCATATCAAGATAACATTGAGGCAGCATCACTATCCAAAAACCATTGCATCTCACCAACGATAGGTTCTATCAATTGTGCCGGGTATTCTTCAATGTCCTCATCATCTTCGAGTACGTGGTGTACAGCTATGGCTTTTGCCTCGCCGTACACCAAAAAGGCGATATGCTGCGCCTCGTTAATTAACGGCGCGTTGAGGGTGATGCGGTAAACCTGCTGGTCTTCTAAAAATACATCCTTTACACCGGGTGTGCGGTCGTGCAAAATAGGCGTATGCGGAAACAGCGATGCAGTATGCGAATTATCGCCTAATCCGAGCAATATCAAATCAAAGCTCAACTCTTCATCCTCAAAAAATTCTTCAACTTCTGCTTCGTAACGTTCGGCCGCATCTTTGGGATCGAGGCTGGTGTCAACCGGGAAAATATTTGAAGCACTGATATTCAGAGGGTCAAACAAGGCCTTTTTAGCCATTAAATAATTGCTGTCGGGATGGGTTTGCGGCACATTGCGCTCATCACCAAAAAAGAAATAAACCTTGTCCCACTGTACGTCATTTTTAAACGACGCGGCCAGCAATTCATATAGTTTTTTTGGTGAGCTTCCGCCAGACAGCGCTACGGAAAATTTGCCGCGCTTCGCTATGGACTCACTGGCTATTTGAACAAAATGCGCCGCTAAAGCAGCAAGCACCTCGTTTTCGGTATTGAAGATATTTAGTTTCATTGGTGTCAGATGAGTCCGAAAGTCAGTAAAGTCCGGAAAGAAGCTGCAAATGGCGTTTCGGTTAAATAAATTAAAGTTATATAGAAGAGATTAGTCTGAAAGAAGCTCAACTAATCTCCAATCTCTGATCACTTCTTCCCATTCGCCGGTAACGAGAACCAGTGGAATCCGTCGCGGGCGATTAAAGCTTCCGCGATCTCGGGGCCCCATGAGTCTGCCGAATAATTCGGAAAATTTAAACTCTTTTTGGCCTGCCAGGTGCTTAGTATCGGCATGATCAGTTCCCAGGCGGCTTCCACCTGGTCGCCGCGCATAAACAGGGTTTGATCGCCAAGCATGGTATCCAGCAGCAGCGTCTCGTAAGCTTCGGGCGCAGGGCTGTTGTAGGTGCCTTTATAATCAAACACCATATCAACGGCGTTTAGTACCATGTCCAGTCCCGGGCGTTTTGCCTGCACCTGTAAACGGATGCTCATTTCAGGCTGGATGCTGATGATGAGCCTGTTTTGCTGCCAGCTTTCGGCCGCCTCAGTCGGGAATACCAGGTGGGGTACATCCTTAAATTCTATCGTAATGATAGACGCTGTTTGATGCATCCTTTTGCCCGTACGCATGTAAAACGGCACGCCTTGCCAGCGCCAGTTGTCTACAAAAAACTTTATGGCCGCAAAGGTTTCGGTATTTGAATCCGGCGCCACCTTTTGCTCTTCGCGGTAGCCCGGCACTTCTTTGCCCTGCATCCAGCCTTTGCCGTATTGCCCCCTTACGGCGGAATTCCGCACATCGTCCGGACTAAACTTACGCATGGCCCGTAAAACATCAACCTTGCGGTTGCGTATCTCGTCGGCATTGAAGCTGGTAGGCGGTTCCATCGCTATAAAGCAAAGCAACTGCAATAAATGGTTCTGTATCATGTCGCGCAAAGCGCCCGCGCCCTCGTAATAATCGCCACGGTCTTCAACACCCAACTGCTCGGTAACCGATATCTGCACGTGCTCGATATAATTACGGTTCCACAAAGGTTCCAGTATGGAGTTGGCGAAACGGAAAGCCATTATATTCTGAACGGTCTCTTTGCCCAGGTAATGGTCGATCCGGTAGATCTGGCACTCGTCGAAAATACCCGATAACAGCTTGTTCAGCTCCTTTGCCGACTCGAGGTCGTGGCCGAAAGGCTTTTCGATAACGATACGTGTTTTTAGCGGGTCCTCGGCCAGTTTGGCTTTTGATATGTTGGAAGCGATGATCGGGAACAGGTTTGGTGATACGGCAAGGTAATAGATCACATTGGCTTTTGTTTTCCAATCCGTATTGTGTTTTTCAACACGTTTTCCAAATTCCTTGTAAGTTTCAGAATCCTTAACATCCGATACCTGGTAGTAAATATTTTGTGAGAATTCATCCCATTTTGCCTTAACCGCTTTGCCACTGCGCGAAAACTGGTTGATATCGTTCAGCAGGTTTTCCCTGAATTGATCATCGGTTAATTGAGTACGGCCTGTACCAATGATTGAGAATTGATCCGGCAGCCATCCATCCAGGAACAGGTTATAAAGCGCCGGCGCGATCTTTCGTGATGTAAGATCCCCGGTGCCGCCAAAAATGACAAATATGGTAGGCTGGGTTTTTATTTTTGAATCCATGGTAATGTTTCTATCGGCTAATTAATCAATCATTGCTTTTTTCAACCCATTGGGTATGGAATACACCTTCCTTACCAATCAGTTCATACGTGTGCGCGCCAAAGTAATCGCGCTGTGCCTGCGTGAGGTTAGATGGCATCCTTTTGCTGCGGAAGGTATCAAAGTAGCTTAACGAAGCCATGTATGCCGGGGTGGCTATACCGGCGGCTATGGTGGCTGATAATACCTTCCTGGCGCCTTGGGCGGCATCTGTCACCAATTCTTCAACTTGCGCATCAAGCAGCAGGTGGGCCAGCTTTGCATCTTTTTGATAGGCGTTAAAAATATCGTTCAAAAACTCCGACCGGATGATACATCCGCCGCGCCATATTTTCGCGATCTCGCCAAGTTTAAGGTCATACTTATATTCTTCAGACGCTCTTGCCAGTAAATGCATGCCCTGTGCGTAGCTGATGATCATGCTGAAATAAAATGCCTGCTCGAGCGAAGCTAAAAACTCGTCAGCGTTAACGTTCAGCGATACTTCATCCTTGCTGTATAAATCAGCAGCCTGAACCCTTAACGCTTTGTATTTAGATAAATCGCGCATGGATACTGCTGTATCTATTGTCGGGATCGGCGCCTGCAGGTCCATTGCTACCTGCGATGTCCATTTGCCGGTGCCTTTGGCTTTAGCTTCATCTTTAATATCGTCAAGCAGTAAATGGTCGGTTCCCGGAGCTTTATAGGCAAAAATGTCTTTAGTGATATCCATCAAAAACGACTTTAACCGGCCTTCGTTCCATTTAGTGAAGACCTTCCGGATAGCCTCGTTATCCATTTTTAACCCTTTTTTCAGGATCTCGTAGGTTTCAGCAATCAACTGCATCAGGCCATACTCAATGCCATTATGCACCATCTTAACAAAGTGGCCGGATGCACCAGGGCCTATATAGGTAACACACGGCGCGCCGTCAACTTTAGCAGCAATGGATTCAAGAATAGGCTTCATCACATTATAGGCATCCTTATCGCCGCCGGGCATCATGCTCGGCCCTTTGCGGGCGCCTTCTTCGCCGCCCGATATCCCCATCCCGAAAAAGTGAAAACCCTTTGCTTCCAATTCATCCACACGGCGGTTGGTATCGGTAAAATGCGAGTTTCCGCCATCTATTAAAATATCCCCCTTATCCATCAATGGCAGCAGTTCGGCAATCACATCGTCAACGATCTTACCTGCAGGTACCAGCATCATGATAGCTCTCGGACTTTTTAGACTGTCCACAAATTTCTTTACATCACTAAAGCCTTTCAGGTTATGACGAGTGCTTTCTTTTTCCAGCAGTTCGCCCTTTGAGGCATCGGTATCAAAGCCGGCGCCTTTTACGCCATGATCGCCCATATTAAGCAGCAGGTTGCGGCCCATGGTACCCAGGCCTATCATCCCGAAATCGTATTTATCTGGTGTATTGCTCATTTTCGTTGAGATTGATTCTCTTTTTTTAAATCTTCCAATATTTTTTTGGTGCTCTCGAAACCAGTATGCTGAAACGCCCGGATGCCTAATTTTTGCGCCGCGTTCACAAACATTATCCTGTCGTCGAAGTACACGCACTGGCCCGGCTTAGCCAGCGCCACTCCCATAGCCAGGTTAAAAATACCCGGATCAGGCTTCCGCATTTTTACCTCGCACGATGATATAAAAGCGTCGAAACAGTCATGCAGCTTGAATTTTTTGACCCGGTAATCGTTCAGCTCCTTACCTTCGTTATTGATGGAGATCACCCTGAACCCGCAGTCTTTTTTCCATTCCTTCAGCCATTTCAGCGTATCAGGGAGTTCAATACTTTGCTTGTATATGAATTCTTTAAAATCTTCACGGGCAAAATCGCGCGGGTGGTTAAAAACAACGGTATCCAGGTATTCATCCAGCGAAATGCTGCCAATTTCGTAAACGTTAAATATGAAATTATGCAGCGCATTCACCTCCTCATAATCGAGGCCAAATTTCTCGGACGCTTTTTTGCGCGACTCATGCCCCCAGCCGTTGCTGAGCAGCACGCCCCCGATATCAAAAAACAAGATCTTTACCGCTGTAGCTTCCAATTTATTAAACTTTTGCTTTTTGGTCCTCAATGGCTTTCAGCAATTTTTCAAACGGCGCGTTGAATTTTTCGACGCCTTCATCTTCGAGCTGCTGGGTAATTTTATCAATATCAATACCGGCTTTTTTCAGCCGTTCAAGGGTTTCTGTCGCCTTATCTAAACCGGTCGCCAACGTATTTGCGGCAATGCCATGATCGCGGAAAGCTTCAATGGTTTCCAGCGGAACGGTATCAACGGTATCCGGGCCAATCAGCGCTTCAACATATTTGGTGTCTTTAAACGCCGGGTTTTTACTACTGGTGCTTGCCCATAACAAACGCTGCGGCTTTGCACCCTGCGCGGCCAGTTTTTCCCAGCGGGGGCCACTGAATACGCGTTTGTAAATCTCATACGCTTTTTTTGCAGATGCAATGGCTACTTCACCTTTCAAATCGCCCAGGCCTTTTTCATCCAGCATCGGGTCAACCAATACATCGATGCGGCTTAAGAAGAAGCTGGCTACTGATGAAATATGGCCGATAGAGTGGCCCGCGGCTAAATGATCCTCTAGCCCCGAAATGTAAGCTTCGGTTACTTCCTCATATCTTGGGAGCCCGAATAACAGGGTAACATTAATGTTTATCCCTTTGGCGATAGACTGCCTGATAGCCGCCAGCCCTGGCTGGGTTCCCGGAATTTTGATCATCACGTTTTTACGGTCAACTTTTTTCCAGAGGTCTTCGGCCTGTTTGGCTGTTTCTTCAGTTTTTAGCGCTAAGAAGGGAGACACTTCAAGACTTACATAGCCGTCAGCACCTACAACATCCTCATTGTAAACGCCGCTAAAAAGATCAGTAGCATTCTGTATATCCTTTATAGCCAATCCGAAGAATATTTCTTCAGTGGTCTTGTTGCTTTCGGACAATTCGCGGATATCCGCATCATAATCAGAACTACTGCTTATCGCTTTTTCGAAAATGGCCGGGTTTGATGTTACGCCCCGTATGCCGTCCTCATCGATAAGTTTTTTTAATTTTCCTGAACTGATAATATTGCGGTCGATAAAATCCAGCCAGATACTTTGACCAAAGCTGTGGATCTGTTTTACTTTATTTGTTTCCATGGTGTTGTTTATTTTATTTAAGCCTTACAAGACTTGTAATTAACGTTAGCAATAATTTCCTTTTTGTCATGTGAAAAGCGAAGCATCTTCTTCGTCTTGTAATTCTTCGACTTGTCCCCTTAAGAAGATCCTTCGATTTGTTCAGGATGACAAATTCAATATTAAAAACTATTTCTCAAGTTCTGCCACTTTCCCTAACCTCCGCAAATGCCTTTCGGCGCCGGTAAACCGGGCGTTTAAAAATGCGGTTATATATTCTTCTGCCGCCATGTTTCCGGTAACGCGGCCGCCAAGGCAAATGATATTTAAATCATCGTCCTCAACTCCCTGGTGTGCCGAAAAATGATCGTTGATGAGCGCGGCCCTTACGCCCTTTACCTTATTGGCAGCAACCGAAGCGCCGACGCCGCTACCACAAACGGCTATGCCGCGCTCAATTTCGCCTTCCGCAACCGCTTCGGCCAGCGGAATAACAAAATCAGGGTAATCATCAGCGTTATCCAGTTTATAAGCGCCGAAATCAATCACCTCATGCCCGAGCTTTGCCAGGAAGGGGTGAATGATCTCCTTCAATTTATACCCGCCGTGGTCTGCTGCTATTCCTATTTTCATTAGATGGGAGGTGCAGACTTACGAAGTTTAAAACTTCGTAAGTCTTG
>JAQBOH010000190.1 GCA_028288125.1 Mucilaginibacter sp. | reverse complement strand
CCGGTTACATTAGGATGATCGCAAAAACGTTCATCCTGGTGCATGTCGCTTATAATAAACAGGTAATTGTGTTTTATAGCATGTTTACAAAATGAAATTTCACTGGGAATGCGCCCGATAGTGACACCCTTTTTTACTTTTATCCACTGTGTTTCTTCATCAAGCAGGGTAATCATCGAAACAGGCGAGTTACAGAGTTTGGCCGCAAAGGATACTGTATGTTTCAGCTCCTTATTGTATTCGAGGTTTAATTTCTCAAATTGTTTTACAACTCTCAACCGCTGTTCCTTGTTCATCGGAATTTAATTTAGCGTTTAAATTAAAAGGGAAACATGCTATTCCGCCGGAACAGAATAGTCATTGCATGGAATAATTATCAAATCAATGCAATTACGGGAAATTTTTGTAATTATTACGTAATTGTTGAAAATAAACTTGAAACTATATTAATTGAAGTTTAAATAAGTTTCAATTATTTTTAAGAGGCTTATAAAACCCACAAAAAAGGCCGGCCGTAAAGACACGCCAGCAGGTTATTTATAAGGTATTTATTACCCATCAAAGATCGTGGTTGTATTTAAGACAGTGAATTTCGTTGTAAACGTATAATCGTAAGATAAAATCAGCATGAAAATACATGAAATTGTTGGACCCGATCTTAACGAAGTACAGGTAAATAACAAACACAAATTACCTGACTATCAAACTTATCCCATTGAAGAATCAATCGTTCGCGAGGTATCATTTGATGATTAAATTCCGAATCGGCGTGCAGGCCGAAGTGGCCGCCTGTACAGAGAATCCCAACCTCTTTAAAGTCTACGTATTGCTTTGTTAGCGGATACTGCAACTTATAAAAAGCCTCCTTGAAAGAAAATACAAGGGTTGAATATAGTGCCTGCTCACGATCACCCATGGTACTCAGAAAGACTTGCTCATTATATGTAAACAATATATCCCACATATCATGGTTTATCCCGCCAATGGTTTCAACATCAAGGCCAACGGCGGCGATATTTTCAACCTTTGCAACTATAGCGCCTGTGAGCTTTTTTGAATGGCTTATTGAGCCAACAAACCCGGCGGGCCAAAGCGGCTCTTTCACCTCGCCCGTTAATATTTCTGTATCGCTCGCGCCAAAGCGCCCCAATGCCTTCCGGGCGCAATGCCTGCCGGTGCTGAAATCATTCTGTCGTTTTAACGCCGCCTTGCCAATTAATGCTTTTTCGGCGGGTGTTAGCACCTCGATGCCGATGAACTCCGCGGTAAAAAATTGGGAAAACAGTGAAGGATCTAAATTTGAAAAAGTATAACTCATTGGACAGGTTAAAGATAAATAAAGGATGTGAATAAGTGGAGTCAGCATATGAGAGCCAGGAATCGGGAGAAAAAGAAAAAATCGATGCATTTTACAGCATTGAGCCTATATTCGGCTGAAATGTGTCTTTTTACAGATTTTTCCTCTCCTGAGGCTATTTCCTTGGTTTCTTGGCCTTGATTCTTGGTTTTGACTCTTGATTCGTATAGAGGATGTTTATTTATCGACTAAAATAATTTTCAAAAACATCCTTTATCTATCACATCCCTTTGATTTTAAAATACTGTCCAATGAAGCGGTAAAACGCTTCTGAGCTGCCTTATCGGAATACGGCAATAAGGAGTCCAGCTGCATTCGGATCGTATCAGCCAGCGCTAGGCTGGTTTTTAATAATATTTCTTTTTGTTTGAGGTATCCATTCAAACGGCTTTGCAAACTTTGTGATCCGGCCCGGTTTTTGGTTTTCGACAGCGAGTCCTGAGTAAAGCGGATCTTATCCGCCAGTGCATACCGCTGCTCGCGTATACTTGTGGCACGACATGAACGGTCGGCCAGTTGCTCCAGCTTCGCTTTGTTTACCTGTGCAGGTGATGATTTCGTTTTACACGAACATACCCCGGCAAAAACCAGGATGAATAAAAAGTACTTCATCGCCGCTTACTTAATATTTGTTGGCCAAACCAGCATTTTATTTATATTATCGCCGATCATACGGCCGAGGCGTAAACCTTCGGTATTGTCCGGGTTGTAATGGATACCGCCGTAGAACCGCGAATCGGCACACTCCTGCGCCATATCGTTAAAATTAGCATAATGACGAGCTGAATATCCATACTGTATCTGGCTGTAATCGGTAAAATCGTACTTTCCGCTGCCGTCAGTAAATAAATCGGTAAAGATCATCGTACCTGCTCCGGATTCGTACGAATGCCCGCTGGTATAGGCCGGGAAAGGAGGTGTGCCGATAACTGTTTTAAAATTGGCATCGATGTTTTTTTGAATATAGGTAACCGGCCTGATCAGCACATATTGATATTTACCTTTCCAGCAGCTGATAAAGGCATCATTTTCGGCAATGGAAAGTTTAGCGTAGGCAACAGAAGCTTTTTCGAGCGTAGCGTTATTTTCCTTCAACAATTGGTTCATTATATTAAAAGTATGCCCGGCGGGTGTGCAGGTATTAAAAGGATCGTCAGCCCAATATTTAACGATCGCAACCTGGTCGGCGGTATTATTTTTAACCTGGTGGTATACATCAAGGGCTAATTTATAAAAATCAGACCCCGCGGTGGTTGAATAGGTGGTTGGCGCTACAGGATTGGTATTTGATATATTAACCGTCATAAAAGGTCTGTTGCTGCCCCATTTCGGACTAACAGGGTTTGGTGCTGCCGGATTGGTAGGCTCCCAGCAATAATCTACCGAAGGCAATGTATAAGGCAACTGGAAAGGGTCCAAATATGACTGGTGCGCGCCGTCGGAGGTTGAAGCCTGGTAAACGGCCGCCGTAACTGCTTTGCCATACTGCACCGAGCGGCTTACAACATCGGTACTAACACCAGCCGATAAAACGGCAAGGTTCGCGGCCTCGGTACTATCGATTTTAGCGCGGTTTGCTACAGTAAGATTTACATCAAACATATCGCGCATCATATCGGCAATGGCAGCATTTGAGCTGACGGCCCAGTTATATTCAACGTTCGCTGTGGGTTTTGGCACTCCGCTTATCCCGTTAAGCTGGCCGGAAAGGCTTAGTGCGCCGGGTATGCCGTTTACTACGGCCTCATAAGCTGCAACGCCAACATAGCCGTAGGCCCTGGCAGCCTGTGTGGGATAAAAGCCTTTTGTGCTTTTGGTTATTGTGCACATCAGCGTGAAATAATTCCTGATCTGATCACTTGAATAACTGCGGGTTGCCCGTGATAAACCCGAAACAGTCAGGCGGTTGCTATTGCTGCTTTCCTTACGGCAAGAGACAATAAAGACAAACAACAGAATAACAGATGCGGCGTGAAAGTATTGTTTTTTCATAGTTGTATATTACGTGGTACTCATTCTATATTGGTTCATACCGACGTAATCAAAAGATTTGCCAAATAATAACTTTTTAAAAAATGTAACGAATTGATTTGAAACACCCTATTAACTAAGTATCAATCTCTTTTGACATACTATCGCTGTATTTAATTAAATACAGAATGTTGCATAAAAAGGAGAAATATTTTCGTTTTATATAGCATAGTGTAACAGTAAGTTAATCAAGGACGGCGCGGTTAATTTTACCCAGAGCATTAAATATTACAACGGCCTGCGCCGCCTGATAAGCCGGTGGGGATGATCACTTACAACGGCGAAAACCATGGCCTGGCTAAATTGCCTAACCGTAAAAATTATTCAGTTTAGGATGCTGGAATATTTTGATTATATGCTGAAGACAAGCCGGCACCTGATTTGTGGTCGAAGGGTGTAAAGCATATTGATATGGATAAGTACCTTGAAGCAAGGGCGTTTGGCGAGGAGTAGCGATTCCGCAACAAAATATGGGCATCGATTTATGCACCGGCGCCCTTCTTTTTTTCTTTAAAATCTTACTTAATTTCCACTACCCCATCTGCAACCGCCGGGAACCTGGTAAATATCCGGGCATCATGGCCCGGAATGATGTATTTCACGTCGGACACCATGGTTTTCATCCGCTGCATAGCTTTTACGTACCCGGCCGGGTCGAGGGTGCCGCCAGTCGAGGCCGGGCGCAGGTATTCGAGATTATAATATATCCAAATATTATCGGATGCAAGGACTACCCTGTTCGTGCCGGTTTGTACTAACACATATTGCGAGTTGAAGGTATGCCTTGAACCGGTAAACACCTTTATACCCGGAATGATCTCCTGGTCATCACCATTAACCAGTGTTACTTTACCGGCTAAGTTCAGATTAACCATTGCGCGTACATCCCTTTTGGCGAAGCCACCGTTGTGTTGGCCTTTTTGCCATGCGGTGCTCACAAAATAATTAAAGTCTTCCTTTTGCATCCATATATGGGCATTGGGGAATAACCCCACCCCGTCGATATGATCCCAATGCGGGTGGCTGAAAATAATATCGGTGATATCGCCCGGCTTCACACCAAACTTCAAAAGCGCGCTATCCGGCCGCACGTAGTCAATTATTTTAAAATCCTTCGCATCGCCGATATCACCTAAAAAGCCCGCATCTACCAGAATATTCCGGCCGTTTCCCCTGATCAGCCAAACCATGAAGTCGATCTTAACGCTTTCTGTTTTTGAGCCGCCATCCGCCCAGTCGGCCGTGGTAAACGGATAGTTACTGGCGGCAAATTTCAGAGCATAAACGTGGTATACAGGTGTTTGAGCGTGGCAGGTAAACAGTATAGCAAGTAGCAGAATTGGCAGTAGAACAAGCTTTTTCATGAGATAAAAAGGAATAAGGGTAGGCGAATTTAAGCAAACATTTGATTGCTCATAAATCCGGATCGAATTTATTGACCTGTTTCGGCGGGAGATAGCCTTTTGTCATGTGAGGATTGGGAACGCATATCCGGATATGTGTATTACCAATCATGCCGGATAGGCCACCCGGCGTATGCATTCAACAAACGCTGGCTTTGATATTGTAGAATGTAACAAGGTGGTTTATTTTTAGCAGTTGCGACGATGAGGATAGTTAGCGCGCCCATACTGTATGGCATAGGCGCGCTTTTTTGGTTTAAACAGTTGCCAGTTGCTCGCATGTTTCGGCGCATGTGCGGCAAACTATAGCACATTCCATACAATGTTCCATGCCGTTTTTACCATGCTTTTCGCATTCGTCGGCACAGGCATTGCACATGTCAACACACATCCGGCAAAGCTCATCGCTTAACTTACTTCCCAGACATATCATTTCGGCAGTTGTACGGCATAAGGCTGCACATTCCAGGTTTAACTGAATGCATTTGCTGAGCATTTTTACGCTTGGCTCTTTTAAACATAAGGTTGCACAACGGCTGCAGGCAGCTGCACAGGCATTACATGCTTCAATGCAGTTTTGTAATTGTTGGTTTAACATAATGGAGCGTTTTATGGTTAGACATTGGTTAATTACAAATCAGAAAACGGAATTAATGACGTTTCTAAAATAACAAGATCGTTTCGGCTTAGGCTACTACGTTGATGAGCTTTTATATTGGCCTGTAAGGGCTTATTTGATATGCATATTGTACCAGCCGCAGACATGAAGCGGGCGGGTACTTCCTGCCGGACAATAGCAGAGCAGTGCGATTAAATTAATTAAAGCGTAGTTATATTTTTACTACAGCTGTAATTAAATTTTGTTTAAAAAAATTTAGAAATTTTATTGGGCGATTTGGCTAAATTCAACCTATTTAGAATGTCTTGAGTTTTTATGTATACTTATTTAATATCCGGCCTTAACAGCCATGAGGTGGTAGTGCCCAATAGTGCACCGCCAAAAACATCGCTGGGATAATGTACGCCCAAATACATACGAGAGTATCCTACCGAACCCGCCCATAAATACGATGGAATAATTACATACCATTTTGGATAAGACCTTGACAATGCCGTTGCTACCGCAAAGGCTGTTGACGTATGTCCTGACGGGAACGATGTGCTGCCGGCATTATAAACTGCTACGATCTTCAAATTTTGCACAAACGGGCGGCGGCGCTTAAATACAGTTTTCATTAGCATGGTAACGCCCAAAGTTATAGCGGCGCTGCTGCCTATATATAAGGCGTTCTGACGCATTTGCATATCATGGCTTGCAACGCCATCAAGAAACAACCCCACCGGTATACTGTAGGCCACGTACCCCAGCGAATTTGATAAAAACAGCATTTTTTTTGTTTCGCCAGGATTGCGCTGCAACGCCATGTTGATCAGAAATTTATCGTCAAACCGCTGAACAAAGTTGTTGACCTGCGCTGCCTGCGTCTTAACCTGTGCAACGGTTTTTGTTTGCTCCGGGGTTTTTGGTTGCTCTTGTGTTTTTATCTGCTGCCCAAAAACGTTACCCGAAAAGGGTATAGCTATTAGTATTTGTAAAACAAATAACGCTTTGATCAACTTTTTGCACTTGCTTAGTTTCATAACAATATTAGTAGATAGTAGACCTATATTTATGTTTAACGTAAATGTATTTATCTTAACGCAACGCCGATTTAACAATAAAACGTTTGAATTGTTGACCTGTCAGTTAAAATCGTATTGTATCATCGAATATACTTAGATGACGTAAAAGCGGTTCTTAAACGCGACTAAGCTAAAAAATTATTCATTCCAGGCAAAAGGTCATCAACGTGACAATTAAGATTTTATTCGAAAAAATAACCAAACAAATCCAGGCAATCCTAAACATAATGGTGCGATTTATGGTTAGACGTCGGTTAATTACAAATCGGGTTGGCGAGATTAAAGACGCTTCTAATAGCAAGATCGTTTCGGCTGGCGCTATTATTGACTAGCGGCGCTTTGACTTTAATTATTATCAATCAATTGATAAAACCTTTCCCGGTAGTTATCTCCGACCGGGACGATATTGTCGCCTATGCTGATGCGGCCCCTTTCTATTGTGCCAATATGCCTTAAGGATACAATATATGATTTATGCACACGCACGAATTCCTTTGACGGCAACTGCTCTTCGATTTTTTTCAGAGGCTGCAAACTCAGGATACGCCCCTCTGTGGTGTGTAAAGTGATGTAGTTTTGAAGACCCTCTACAAACAAAATATCCGAAAGGTTGACTTTTTGTATCCGGTGCTCAGTTTTGATGAAAAGGTAAGCTGTCGGTGTATGTTCTTCTATAAGGGATATACGCTTTTCTTCCGGCAGGGTTTCACTGTCATTTTCTAATAACTTTAAAGCCTTTATAGCAGCGCGGTAAAATCTGTCGAATGCGACCGGTTTGAGCAGGTAATCAACCACATCATGTTCAAAGCCATCCAGCGCGTATTTGGCGTAAGCGGTAGTGAGAATGACGCTGCACTGTTTGCCGGCAATCTTTATAAACTCCAGGCCTGTTAGCTCGGGCATTTGGATGTCGAGAAAAACCAGGCCGATCTGCTGTTCGCGCACGATTGATAAGCCTTCAACCGGGTTTGTGGTTGTCGCGATTAATTCCAGGAAGGGTACCTTCCTGATATAGTCGGCTAACAGATCGATAGCCAGCGGTTTATCATCTATAATTAAACAACGGATACGCATGGGCTGGTTTGAAGAGTTAGGTTAACGGTATAATATTCATCAGTTTCGTTTGTATCCAACTGATGTTTACCGGGATAGATCAGTTCAAGCCGTCGCCTGACATTTGCCAGTCCAATACCACCGGTATGGTCCTTTTGCCCCATATTTTTTTTGTTGCGGACAGAAAAAGTCACGCTATTGCTGGCTCCGGTCAGTTGAATGCAAATTGGGTTTTGAAGGTCATTCAGCACCCCGTGTTTAAACGCGTTTTCAACAAATGCAATAAAAAGCAATGATGCTACCTCTTGTCCACCGATGTATCCTTCTACCTCAAAGTTAATGTAAGCTTTATCTTTTGCGCCGATCCGCTGCAGTTCAATCACATTTCCCAGGTATCGCAGCTCCTGTGTTAACGGCACCATTTCGGCATTGCCTTCGCGTAGCATATAACGCAGCAGTTCTGAAAGTTTCAGCAAGGCTTCAGGGGCGCGAGCGGATTTTTGATACATAAGCGCGTAGATGTCATTGATCGTATTAAACAAAAAATGCGGGTTGATCTGCGACCGCAAAAAGGCCAGCTCTGCTGCTGATTTCTCTTTTTGCAATTCTTGTTTCAATTGCTTGTCCTTATACCAACTTTCTGCAAAAAAATACAGCTGACCATATATGAAGTATTTGGGGAAATAATAGAAGAAGATATTTTCAACATAATCTGTCACCGGCCAGGGGTGGCCCCGATAGTTATCAAAACCAAGCACGGGTATAAAGAAATGGTATTCCAGTAAATAACGTAAGCTGACAATGCCCGTTAAGGTCAAAATAGAATAAAGAATACCGCGCAGGTATTGCCTGTGAACAAAAAACTGGGGCGCTACAAAAAAATAGCTACCATAGAAACAGCTTATGGGGATGCTCTGGTAACAGGCCTGGATAAGCAGCCGTTTTAAAAAAGTATGTACGTCGTGCGGATACCGGTGTCCGAGATATTCCAGCCATACTTCGCTGAAAAACAAAACGCTCCAGGCGATAATATGGATGTATATGATCTGCTTACGCTTCATTAGTTAAATATATAACGGTTTATGGCTAATCGGTATAAAAATACATGAACAGCCTATTTTTATTGACGAAACGGGGTATTGCCCTTGCACGCCTGTTCATCAATAATATAAGCGCGTTTGTCAATTCAATTCTTCGCAGACGTGATAACTTGTGACTTTTGGCTATAAATCCACGCAAAATGAAAAAAATCATCACGCTGTTGCTTTTTATTCCCCAATTACTTTTCGCCCAAAACTATATTGCAAAAGCCGACTCCTGCTTTAGGGCAAAAGATTATGCATGCGCAGGTACAAATTATGACCTATACCTTAAAACGGATGATTCGAATGGGTTTGCTTATATGTCGGCAATGTGCTGGAGCTTGGCCAATAATAAAGAAAAAGCTTTGGAAGCCATTCGCACTTTTGTCCGTTTTAATTATTCGAACGGTGTATTTGTTTTCAGCGAACGATTGTTGAAAGACAAAAACTTTGATTCCCTGAAGGGAGATCCAAGATGGAAAGATATTATGACAGGTGTACAAGCCAAAGAAACGTCGATCATAAAAAGAGAGAACGAGAAAGTTGATTCGGTTTTGGCCATCCAGCGCCGGATCGAAAAGGGACAGCTATTTAAAAAGCTAAATTTTGATAAGAATGATGCCCGGACGGCCTACCAAAAAATAAAACAATACGCGGGTTACCCGGCTATTGGCGAAAGATATCTCTCTATGCAATTCCGGTTAACCGACAGCCTGCATACCGCCTTCCTCGTGGTCATGCCACCGAATTATGATCCCAAAAGGTCCTACGCATTATTGTTTTTCCTGCATGGGGCAGTAAGTTCTAATAGGGGTTATTTGAATAGGGTTGAACTTGGCCTGGATACAGGCGGTTGGAATCGTTATTATACCAAATACGCCGGCGACGTGATCATGGTTTATCCACATAGTAACAAGGATTATAACTGGATGTATCCCGATAAAGGATTTTTTATGATCCCCGGCATATTGAAGCAAATTAAGCAAGTTATACATATCGATGACAACCGGGTGTTTATCACGGGTCATTCCAATGGCGCTACGGGTTCGTTTTCATACCTGATGAAACAGCCCTCGCCGTTTGCCGCCTTTTATGGGTTTAACACCCGGCCACGGGTGCAAACAGGCGGTACTTATATCAGGAATATCCTCAACCGTTCCTACTTTAATGTGTCTACCGATACCGATTATTATTACCCGCCGGGAGCAAATGACTCTTTATCAGCAGCCATGAAAAAAATTGGCGCTGATTACCAGGATCATCGCTACAACGGCTTCCCACATTGGTTCCCTCAGTTTGATGCCTCAGAACCAGCTTTTCAATTACTGTTTGCTGATTTGGCAAAAAGAAAACGCGATCCTTTTCATCCCGGTATCTATTGGGAATGCGACGACGTGAAATATGGCCGCTGCGACTGGCTGCAAATAACCGCGCTGGATACCGGTGCAAAACGGGCAGGCTGGCAGACTGATATTAATTTCAAGATAAATAAATGGGTCGTTATGAATAAGAATAAACGATACGTTAGCAGAGATACGCTGATTGACGGTTTTAAATACCGCAAACAATCCGGCGCGATAAAGGCGAGTTTTAGCAACAATGTGTTTACCGTGGAAACCTCTGATGTAAAATCCTTTACAATCCTATTATCGCCCGAAATGGTAAACATGGACAAACCTGTATCAGTTATGGTAAACGGCAAGCTGTATTATAAACAAAAAGTAAGCTATGACAAAAATTATATGCTTTCAGATTTTGAAAACACGGCAGACCGCTCAGCTATCTGGGTCAACCATATCGACGTCAACATTATTAAATATTAAATATTGAATTGCCTGTAAAAGATCATTTGTATCTTACTTCCCGATACAAAACTTACTAAAAATATTCTCCAGCAGGTCGTCGGTGGTTACGGCGCCGGTGATTTCGCCAAGGTAGTGCAGGGCCTGTTTGATGTCCATTGATAAGAAGTCGGACGTAACGGTGTCGATACCGTTTTGTACACGGATGAGGGCTTCTTCGGTTTTTTGCAGGGCCTCCAGATGGCGGATGTTTGTTACGAGGGTTTCGTCGCCGGTGAGCTGGTCTTTAATAGCTGCGGTGTAGATCTTGTTTTTCAGCTCGTCTATGTGAAACTTTTCTTTAGCAGAAATCTCGATGTAGTCGTGAGTCTTGAGTCTTAAGTCTTGAGTCTTAAGTCCTGAGTCGAAAAGCGAATTTTCTGACTTTGACAGATCACTCTTATTCGCTACAGGTAAAATAACGATCCCGGGTTTTTGTAAGCGTTCTAAATCCTGCTTTAGTTCCTCTGCCGTAATTTCTGTGGCATCAAAAACATAAACCAGCAGGGCCGACTGGCTGATCTTTTCCATGGTGCGCTCTACCCCTATCCGCTCGATGGCGTCGGTGGCTTCGCGGATGCCGGCGGTGTCGATGAGCCGAAAGTTGATGCCGTTGATGTTGAGCACTTCTTCTATCGTGTCGCGCGTGGTGCCGGGTATATGGCTTACGATGGCCCGCTCCTCGTTCAGCAGGGCATTCAGCAAGGTCGACTTGCCCGCATTGGGCCTACCGGCGATCACGGTGTTTACGCCCTGCTTGATGGCGTTGCCCAACTCGAACGACCGGATGAGATTGCCGATAACGCCGATGATCTCGTGCGTTAGTTTTTTTAGCTGGTCGCGGTTGGCAAATTCTACGTCCTCTTCGGCAAAATCGAGCTCCAGTTCAATTAACGAGGCAAACTGCACCAACTGGTCGCGCAGGGATTGCAACTGGCTGCTGAACCCGCCGCGCAGCTGCTGCATGGCTACCTGCTGCGAAGCTTTGGAGTTGGAAGCGATAAGATCTGCCACCGCCTCAGCCTGTGAAAGGTCGAGCTGACCGTTTAAAAATGCGCGCAATGTAAACTCTCCGGCCTTTGCTGACCGGGCGCCATTTTTTATCAGCAGCTTTATAATGGATTCAATAATATACGCCGAACCATGACAGGATATCTCGACCACGTTTTCGCGCGTGTATGACCGCGGCGCGATAAACAGGGACATGAGCACTTCGTCTAAAACTTCCCGATAGCTATCGGGATCGCCATCGACTATATTGCCGAAATGAATGGTGTGCGACGCTTGTTTGGTGAGGTCCTTCCCGCTGAAAACGCTATTGGCAATGGCAATAGCCTCCGGCCCCGAAAGACGGATAACGCCGATGGCGCCGGTACCGTTTGGCGTGGCAAGGGCGACTATTGTGTCGGGTTGCAAGTTGTGGGTTGAAAGTTGTAAGCTGGTTGCGTCCATAGTCGATGGTCCATAGTCCATAGCAGAAATTTAATTGCCATGGTCTATCGACTATGGTCTATGGACTTCGGGGCAAAGTTCGTTAAATAAGTTGGTGGTTCATAGTTGATGGTTCATAGTTGATGGTTCATGGCCGCTGTAGCTTTTACCATGAACTATTTTTATCTTTAGCGATGACGAAAGTGGTTCCGTATGATTTTGTATTTGACTACCTGCCTGCGGGGGTGACGGTTAAAAAAATGTTCGGCATGCATTACATCTACTTGGGCAAACGGATCATGCTGATACTGCGCAAAAGCGCCAATCAGCGGGGTTGAATGGGATTTGGGTAGCTACGGATAAAGGGCATGTTTTTTTTAAAATAGCAATTGCTATGGACCATGGACTATCGACCATGGACAAAAAACCTTACTTTCGGCACCATTATGGTAAGTTTTTTTGAAGCCTCGCTGGATGTTATTTCGGTGCATCATGTTGGTAACCCGTCGCAGAATGAAATGTATGCTTTGTCGGAGCAGTCTTTAGCGCTCAAGGATGATCTGATGCCGAAATTGCTGATGCAGTACTTTTTAACACCGTTTGAAAAGGCCAATGAGGTGTACCACCTGGCGCATAGCAGCGACATTAACCTGAACGAGGTTTATCATTTTGTTAGCGAGGCGTTTGCGGATAAGGAAAAGTTTCACGAGGCATCGGAACAGATAGCCAAATATTTGTACAAGGTTTCCAACCATCCCAATATCAAACCGGGCGAGCTGTATGTGGCGCATTTCAAACAAGTGCAGATAGAAGGCAACCTGCTTGACACGATAGGTATATTCAAATCGGAAAACAAGGAAACTTACCTGAAGGTATATCCCGATAAGGACGGCTTCCGGCTGGATTACGAGGAAAACGCCATCAATATCAATAAACTGGATAAAGGGGTGCTGATATTTAATATCGAGAAGGAAAACGGTTATAAGGTGGTGGTAATCGACCATGCCAGGAGTGGTCAGGAGGCGGCGGTTTACTGGAAGGATGAATTTTTACACCTGCGGATACGCAACGACAGCTTTAACCAAACGAGCAACACACTGGGCATTTACAAAAACTTTGTCACCCAAAAGCTGGACAACGAGTTTGAAATGAGCAAGGCGGATAAAATTGACCTGCTGAACCGCTCGATGAAGTACTTTAAGGAGAAGGACACGTTTGATATGGACGAGTTTACGGGCGAGGTGATCGGCAACCCGCAGGCCATTGCGTCGTTCAAAACCTTTAAGAGCCAGTACGAGCAGGAGTTTGACAGCCCGATAGCCGATACGTTCGAGATATCGGATAATGCGGTGAAAAAGCAGTCGCGGGTATATAAAAGCGTGTTAAAGCTGGATAAGAATTTCCATATCTATATCCACGGCAATAAGGAGATGATCCAAAAGGGCTTTGATGACGATAAGCATTTGAATTATTATAAGGTTTATTTTAAGGAGGAGCAATAGGATTTCACCGATTGGAGGATGATTTCACCGATTGGGACGACGGATTACACCGAGTTAGCAGCAGGTGATTCCACAGATTAACAGAAAATCGGTGTAATCAAAATCCGCCCTCTATTCCCAACCCAAACAACGCAAAATCGTATTTCACGGGGTCGGCGGGATCGAATTCGCGGAGGCGCTGGGTGAGTTCGACGGCGGTTTGCCAGTCGGTTTGCTTGCGGGTGATGAGGTTGAGCTTGCGGGCCACACGGTCAACATGGAGATCGCAGGGCATAATCAGTTCTGAAGGTTTGATATGGTTCCATATGCCGAAATCGACCGCGCAATCGTCTTTCCGTACCATCCAGCGTAAAAACATGTTTAGCCGCTTGCAGGTTGATTTTTGTAATGGCGATGAGATGTGTTTTTTGGTGCGGTGCGGGTAATCGGGCAGGGAGAAAAAGTATTCCCGAAAATGATTGAGGTATTTTTCGATGGGCTCAGCTGCTTTGTCGCACGTTGAATTATTTGGCGAAGAAGATGCTTCGCTGCCGCTCAGCATGACAAAGGGCGGGATAAATGCTGATTCCAATGAATTGTGATGTGCATAGTGATGCCGGAAGAAGGCAATAAAATAAAGGGTGTCGATATCGTTAAAGGTGCGGTGCTTAAAATAGAGCAGCTTTTTGAGATCGGCCTCTTGGTGATTGGTAATGAAATCATAGGGCGCGCCATCCATCAGGGTGATAAGCTCGTTGCATTTGTTGATGATGGTTACGCGCTGCCCCCATGCCAGCACGGCGGCCCATAAGCCCATGATCTCGATATCCTGCTGTTTGTTAAAACGGTGCGGGATAGATACCGGGTCGCTTTTGATGAAATCGGACCGGTTGTATTGGTTTACCTTACTATCAAGAAAAGCTTTGAGATCGGTTATTTGCATACTTGATTTCGAATGAATATAAGGCTCTTTAGCCTCACCGCCGAAGATGTTGGTGACATTTTATTGTCAGCGTTCGGGGGTGTTCGCCTTCATACAAAGCGAACACCTGAAATAAGCTCTGTGCCCGCTTTTTCCGGCGATGGCGTCCTTGCTTAAGCAAGCGCCTGTTTAAGGTCGGCTAACAGGTCGTCGATATCTTCTACGCCTACGCTTAAGCGGATGAGATTATCGACAACGCCAGCCTTATCCCTTTCGGCTTTTGGTATAGAAGCATGGGTCATGGTAACGGGATGATTGACCAATGATTCCACCCCGCCCAATGATTCGGCCAGTGAAAACACTTTAAAGGACGATACGATGCGGAAGGTTTCAACCAGCCCGGCATCTTTTAGGGTTACGGAGATCATACCGCCGAAATCACGCATCTGTTTTTTGGCAACGGAATGGTTGGGATGATCGGTAAAGCCCGGCCAGTATATTTTATCCACTTTAGGATGTGTCTTTAGGAACTCAGCTACTTTACGGCCGTTCTCGCAATGCGCCTTCATGCGCAGGTGCAGGGTTTTTATACCCCGCAGCACAAGGAAGCTATCCATCGGTCCCGGCGTGGCGCCGCAGCTATTGTAGATGAACCAGAGGCGCTTATAAAGCTCTTCGTCATTCAGCATCAGCGCGCCCATCACTACATCCGAGTGCCCGCCGATATATTTGGTTACCGAGTGCATAACGATATCGGCGCCCAGATCGATCGGGTTTTGTAGGTATGGCGAAGCGAAGGTATTATCAACCGCAAGCAGGATATTTTTCTCTTTGCTGATCTTCGCTATGGCCTCTATATCAACGATCTGCATGGTCGGATTGGTCGGCGTTTCGATCCAGATCAGTTTTGTATTTTCGTTTACATACTCGTTGACAATAGCCGGGTCGGACAAATCAAGGAAATGAAAATTGATCCCGTAATTCGCAAATATTTTTGTGAACATGCGGTAGGACCCGCCGTAAAGATCATTACCGGTGATCACTTCATCGCCCGGCAGCAGCAACTTCATCACAGCGTCGGTAGCGCCCATGCCGCTTGAAAAGGCCAGGCCGAATTGCGCGTTCTCGAGCGCGGCAAGGCAGTTTTCCAAGGCCTTGCGGGTAGGATTTGTTCCGCGGG
This sequence comes from Mucilaginibacter sp., assembly GCA_028288125.1. Taxonomy (GTDB): domain Bacteria; phylum Bacteroidota; class Bacteroidia; order Sphingobacteriales; family Sphingobacteriaceae; genus Mucilaginibacter. Next base: position 246 of record JAQBOH010000190.1, on the reverse strand, counting down.
AATATTCATAACCCTTGTTATCGCCCGGTGAACTTTGCCAGTAGGTAGACGTTTGATATATCGGTGTCATCACCGCTCCGGTAGTTGGGTCGGGCTCCTGCCCTGCGTGTATTGCTTTTGTTGCGAATTTCATACCCCCTCCGCCCCCTAAAGGGGGAACTATTACCCCCCAGCCCCCTGAAGGGGGAGTTGGAGGTTGTGTTTATAATTATTTATTTCTTACTTATTAGTTATCCATCTGCTATT
>JAQBOH010000155.1 GCA_028288125.1 Mucilaginibacter sp. | reverse complement strand
AACTACGAGGATTTCTTTTTTAAGGAGCTGGTGCCTTATGTAGAAAAGAAATTCCGCATAAGAAGCGAGAAACACTTCCGTGCCATTGCCGGGCTATCCATGGGCGGCGGCGGGAGCTTTATGTATGCCCTGCACCATCCCGAAATGTTTTCTTCGGCCTGCCCGTTGAGCGCATCCGTGGGACCTTTAACACTGGACGATGCGCGTAAAACCATCAGCAAAAACAATCCCGGGATCGCCGATTCATTAATTGTTAATTACTATAACCGTCATAGCGCCCTTGCCCTGGTTAACAATATACCAGACGACCAGAAAAAAGCGGTGCGCTGGTATATTGATGACGGTGATGATGATTTTTTATACGAAGGCAATTGCCTGGTGCATATCGCTATGCGGAAAAAGGAGATCCCGCATGAGTTTCGTGTGCGCGACGGCGGCCATACGTGGACCTATTGGCGCGCATCGTTGCCCAATGTGCTGGAATTTGTATCGCAGGCCTTTCACCAATATTGATCGCTGATTTTATATGATTTGGGGATTGCGTTGATTGGATGTTTATATTTAACTATTTATATGGCGGTGTCTTCGGGGTATGGCGCATAATTGACTCAGCCCGGCATCACTTCGCGTGTCGACCTTTGCGGCAGGCCGCAAAGATGGTTTAGGAAAAAGAAAGCAAATTGACGGTACTATCAGTGAACGAATGAACCAATGACACTAATGAACTAAAATATGGAACGTAGAAAATTTTTACTCAACACAGCCTTAACCGCCGGCGCGCTGGCGCTTTCAGGCAAAAGAAGCTTCGCGTCGATGCTGGCGGACCCTGCTTACCAGTTTAAGCCTTTACGCAACAATGTGGGCATGTTTGCCGAACAAGGTGGCACCATTGCATGGATGATCAACAAGGAGGGCATAGTTGTGGTAGACGCTGAATTTCCGGACCCCGCGACGCATTTGATAGCCGAGTTGAAAAAACAATCGGACCTGCCGTTTGAATGGCTCATCAACACTCATCATCATGGCGACCACACCGGCGGCAATATTTCGTTTAAAGGTATCGTAAAAAATGTAGCCGCGCACGAAAACTCGCTGGCCAATCAAAAAACAGTGGCCATTAAGCAAAAGACCGAGGAAAAACAGCTTTACCCGGATACCACGTTTACCGATAAATGGAAAATAAAAGTCGGCGATGAACGCATCACCGCGCATTACTTTGGCCGGGGCCATACCAACGGCGATGCCATGATACACTTTGAACATGCCAACATCGTTCACACAGGCGACCTGGTGTTTAACCGCAGGTATCCTTTCGTGGATAATAGCGCAGGGGCTTCAGTAAAGCATTGGGCGGTAGCGCTCGGGCAGGCACAAAAACAATTTAATAAGGACACCTTGTTTGTTTTCGGCCACGCATTTGACCCGCAGAAAGTTACCGGAACAATGGAAGATGTTAAAGCCATGCAAAACTTTATGGAACGGCTGGAAGATTATGTGGCAGGCGCCATTAAAGCCGGAAAAACAAAAGAGGAAATATTGCAGGCAACATCCATCCCCGGCATAACCGATTGGCAGGGCGACGGCATTCAACGCGGTATTACTGCTGCTTACGAGGAGTTGACAACTTAATATATGAAAAAGTCTAACACTAAATCGTCGCTGTTTTGGATAGGTATTTTCCTGCTGGTTATTCCCGGCCTGGTTCATGCCTACCTGCTGATGCCGTTTCCGGGCAGCCAGGATTTGAACGCGATAACAGCATCTTACTACCTTGAAAAAATTGTGATGCCATTACGGATAGCAGGCGTTATGCTGATCGTTTGGTACCTAGTTAAATATTTTTCAAAAAATTCAACCGGGCAAAAGGTTGGTAAGATGGCAGTCCTTGTACTTTGCCTGGGCAGTTTTTACATTACCGATTATAAGTTTAAGGCCGAAACGATGTTTGAAGAGCCGCAAACCATAAAATTTGCTGGCGCCTTCACCAATAAAGTGCCCCAAAGCTTTGTGGTCATCGGCGTGGTTAATAATGGTGTAGCCAAAGCCTACCCTATCGTTTACCTGGGCTATCATCACAAAGTTCAGGATAACGTCGGTAGTGAGCCCGTACTGGTTACCTATTGTACCATGTGCCGCACCGGCCGGGTATATAGCCCGGTAATAAATGGGGCACGGCAAAATTTCCGGTTGGTTGGCGCCAGGCATTATAATGCGATAATTGAAGACGAGGGTACAAAAACATGGTGGTACCAGGCAACAGGTAACGCGGCGGTTGGCAAATTAAAGGGTGCGCGCCTGCAGGAGTTGCCGTATGAGCAATCAACCCTGGGCGCCTGGCTAAGTAAGCATCCTGGCTCGCTGATCCTGCAACCCGACCACCATTATTTAAGTGACTATACAGACCTTAAAAATTATGACCGCTTGCAGGCTGTTGACAAGGATAGTACTTTAAAAAATAAAGACACATTGATCCGAAAAAGTTGGGTGCTGGGCGTAATTCTAAATGGCCAGGCAAAAGCATATGACTGGCGGCACTTATTTAAAAAACAAGTGCTGAACGACGAGGTAAATCATGTGCCATTATTGCTCTGTATAGAAAAAGACAGCCTCACTTATCACGCTTTTAACAGCTCAATAAACGGTCAAATATTACACTTCAAACAGGATGCCGCCGGCCAGTTAACCGACCAGGAAACCACGTCGGTATGGAACTGGGACGGGTTAGCAACCTCAGGAGCTATGAAAGGCGACCAGCTCGGTAAAACACCAGGGTACCAGGAATACTGGCATTCGTGGAAGCATTTTCATCCCGGTACCTTGTTTTGGAAGGAATAATATAGTGCTGAATTAAAAAAATAAAGCAATCCTCAATTTTGTAAAAAACGGCGTGCCGGGGGTAAAGCTCATCTGGTCAACCGGCGTCGTTTCGCCCCTTAACTGGCTTACTTCTTCGGCCTCAAACTCGTTCCATTTGGTATTTAACAGGTTTTCGATTGTTAAACCGATTTCATAGCGCTTTTTCGTGTAATTAATCTTTAAGTCGGTCACAAAGTATCCATCCGCAATTAATGTGTTGGTATTATTACCCGGGCGATTGTGCAAGTAGCGGTAACTTAAGCCGCCGTTAATGCCATTTTCAAACTTAAAATCAAAACCTCCCGTACTGGTAAATGTAGGCGCAAGGGGAAGGTAGCCGGTATTCTTCGCGCTATCGGCCAGCCGCGGCCTTGCCAGGTTGATATTCAGCTCGGCAAAAAGCCAATGGGTTAACTGGTATCGTGCCGAAAGGTCGAAGCCTATGCGCCGGGTTTTGCCACCCGGCACAATATTGCCGTCATCGTCATAAACAAATTCCTGTTGCAGGTATAAATACCACAAGGCGGCATTGATATATAGGTGCGGTATTGGTTTCCAGTTTAGTCCCAGGTCTGCGCCATAAGCTGCAGGCAGGGTTTTAAAATTATTATTGCCGATCACGGTAACGGCATTATTTGAATGAAATCCCTTGCCCGTTTTTAGGTAAAATTGAACGGCATCGTTAGCTGTGTATTGAATGTTAATCTTAGGGCTTACGATCACCTGGGTTTTCGTCGTATCGTGGTAATTAAAACTGAAGTAATCCAATCTTACCCCTCCATTCAGCAGCCACTTTCCAGCCTGCAAAGTTTCATCCAGGTAAACATTGCTGTTATCTTGTTTGATATTGCCAAACTCAAAATATTTGACGAACTGGTATTGCTCCGTTATAAAGCTGCGTTCGGTGCCGTATGTACGGTCAAATCGGGCGCGAACCCCAACAGACGAAGTCAATATAGTATTGCCCAGGTCAATGCGCTTAGTCAATTTTCCGTTATAGCCGAACATATCCCTGTCCTGGTTATTCTCCCGTTCGCCGCCCGCGGTATCCGCAAAAAAGGTAGAATTTACATGCAGCAGGAAATTATAATGCGTATAATAAGCCTCATTTTCCAGGCTTAGGTTATTGCCCAGATCGGTATTCAGCTTTGCAATAAAATTGAACCTGCTGGTTTTGCCGCCCTGTGCGCTGTCAATGGTGCCGAAGCGGCCAATAGGGCTTGCATATTGCGGAATGATTACCGGATTGCCATTTGCATCTATAGCCGTTGTTCCGCCGGCAACGGCACGCTGTGGTATTTCACCGGATGCCCGCCAGGTAGTTGTGAAGGCCGAAGCGCTTAAAGAAAATTTATTATTGGTATTCAGCTGTTTGGTGTACTTGCTAAAAGCGTTAAACCGTTTGTAGTGTTCGGTAAAGGTAAATGGGCCATCGGTATAGTTGTATTCCCCGGCGATATACCAATTTTCGCCTTTGTTCCGGGTTGTTGAATCCAGCAGATTTAACATCGCCATTGCCCGGAAAGTATTGAACTGACCGGCTTCCAGGCTAACCGTACTTTTATCCAATGCATCTTTAGTTGAAAAATTTAAATACCCGGCGGTTGTAAAATCGCCTTTTTCGGTATAATAAGGGCCTTTACCATAATCGAAGACCGAAACAGTTTCGGGGATCAAAAAGTGCAGGTCGGCATAGCCCTGGCCGTGTATATGCGATACCATATTAACCGGCACGCCGTCAACCGAAACATTAATATCAGTTCCATGATCGGCATCAAAGCCCCTGATGAAAATTTGCTCGGCTTTACCGCCGCCCATGTGCTGAGCGATGAATAAACCAGGTATAAGGCGCATCAGGTCCTGTGAGGAATTAACAGGACGAAGATTTAAATCCAACACGCTTAATGTATGAAAAGATCCGTTGTCCAGGCTGGGCGATATCTGCACTTCTTTAAGATCAATTGCACCCCGGCTAAGTGAAATAATCATGCGCCCGGGGCCGCCGGTTGCCTTGGTTACTTTGGTGCGATAGCTGATATACGATATCCGCAACGTAACGGTATCGGCAGGAAGCGATAATTGAAAATTCCCAAGCCGGTCGGTTCTGGCAGATTTGCCGGACAAATCAGAGAGCACATTGGCATATTCAACAGGTTGGTGGGTTAGTTCGTCAATTACCTTGCCTTTAAACAAATGCTGGGCATAAGTAAGCTGTGCTGATATACAAATAAAGGCAGATAGCAAGCTTTTTTTTAAGATCGTCATTGATATAATAATATAATGCGGGGCTGTGTAAACACAGGCCATTAACGAGAATGGATGGTGTAAATAAATTTGTACGGTATAAAATACTGCATGCCGCTTGCCCTGTTACGGGACCAGGTAATACATTATTTATGGTTGGTGAAGAATGACTAACTGAATTGCGGGGGGCGAAAAACCAGGGTATTGGTTTTGGTAAGAATGATATCGTCATTCGGAATGGGCATAACCTGCAATAACACGGAACGAAATTTCATTTCGGTAGTTGCCGGCCAGAAAGCTTCCTGGAAAAGATTTTTTTGGGACTGGCGCTCTTCGCTTTTTTCCTTGTCTTCCGCCTGCTTTATTTTTTTCATAAAGTAGCATTTGCCGTTGCAATGCAACCATGGTTTATCCCGGTTTTCGCAAAGTTTGGTGGCAATGTAATTCCTGTTCAACTCAAAACCCGCGTAAATAAACAGGCGCGAAAAGTTTGAGGCAATTAATACAACGATCAATAAATAAGCTAAAAGGCGACGAGCCATATTATACGCAAAGTTAAAATACTCAGCTAAAGCAAAACATAGACCTTAAAGGAATGTTTTATTTATAGCTATTCTAAATAACCGGGGTCTCATCTAAATGACGAAGCCTTCATGAACACCTCACCCGGCAAACAATATTATGGTGAATAATCCTCTCCGAACCGGTACGCCTAGCGCAGCGCAAGGAGCAGGATTTAGCAACATAAAAAAACCCGGTCTGCCGGCCGGGTTTCATCATGTTATTTAAGTCTCGTTTTATTTATCGCTGCGTTTAAGTGTAGTATGAAATTTCATACCGTTATAGTCTATATCCAGGCCAACTGAATCGGCAGCAGCATAATACTTTCCGGAGTGTTTAACATCTGTTCCGTTTAAGGGAAGACTAAACGTGAAATCTGTCCCGGTTACTTTTCCGTCGGTTATAGCCACTTCGCCCTGGGGTGATTGCGAGATGCCGGTCAGCTTATCACCATCCACCTTAAGTACATAAGTTAGCGGATATTCATTGCCATCCGGCGTTTTGAGGGAACCTGTCCATTTACCGGTTAAATCCGCTGCAATAGCGAAGCAAACTACAAAGCAGCATATCAGTGCCGTAGTTGTAAAAATTCTTTTTTTCATGATGCTGGGTTTTTTTTAATGAGATAAAGCACGAGTAAAAGTGTTACAACTAAGGTATAATTTATACTCTTAAGATGTGAATTTTAATTGTTACGGCTATTGTGCCCTTTTTAGGGTAGTATGCGTTTTTGTCCCGGCAAAATTAACGTCTACGGCCACCGAATCACCTGCTGAATAGTACTTTGCTTTATGCGGATAAGCCATGCCTTCCACGGTAACACTAAACTTAATATCGTTTCCGCTCACACGGCCGCTATCTAACGGAACAGATGTTCCGTTTACTTCCAGCGTACCGGTAAGTTTACTACCGTCCACTTTAAAGGCATAGGTAAGCGGGTATTGATTGCCGTCGGGGGCATTTAAAACACCCGACCATTTGCCGTTAAGATCGGCAATTACGGCCGCGAGGCAAACTGCAACGCAGCAGATCAACAATGCTGTTGTAAGGATTTTTCTTTTCATTTTTATTGGTTTTAGGTAAGACACTCGTTGGTGCCGGGTGTTACAGTAAAAATACCTTTTATTGAATAAGCAAATGCAGAATAAATCTTAAGAATGAAAATAAATCGCACCGGTTAAAAGTAAGGGGGCGGTTATTATCCTGTTCCGCTTGGAGAAATTCGTTATATCGGTCAGCAACTTTGCTGTTTACGGCACCCTTTTTAACGTTGCATGCGACCTGATATCGTCAAGACTGATATCTACGCCGACTGAGTCGCCATAAAATTTACCGCTGTGGTCGATCTCAAGGCCCTTTACAATTACATTAAAAGTGAAAGTGCCGTTTATGATCTTTCCATCATTTATAGGCATGTCGCCCTCCGGGGTTTTGGCCGTGCCGGTTAACTGATCTCCATTTATCTTAAAATTATAAAGCAACGGAAATTCGTTTCCCTGGTCGGTTTTTAACAAGCCTCCCCATTTACCGGTTAAATTGGTTATGGTACCAAAGCTGATCAGAAAGCAGGATAACAACAGAGAAGTGATGGTGATCTTTTTTTTCATGGTAATGTTTTAATACTCAAAGTTAACCCGGCTATTCAACCTTATGATGAACTTTGTGTTAAGTTTTTACTTACGGAATACTCGAATTAAAAGTTTATTAATATTCGACAAGTTATCAAACAACGCAGATGCAAGCCCTATGCTGAAACGGTTTGAAACAATTTATATTACGTAAAAACAGGGAAGCAGGTTACTATTTTATTTATATGGTATAGTTCTATCCGTGCATGAGGATGCCGACAAAGCTCTATTGCAGCATTTGCGCTACTAGCGCCCAAAACCGGATTATGCCCAATCACAAAATTGTTACCCATAACCAATATATTATAGGGCTCCCGGATAAAAATCATTCCTAATAAATCTTAATTGTCCGTACTTTTGAATCTGACGTTGTGAGTATACGGCAGGAGAATCCCATCGGTCCGGAATGACTAAGGCTATAGAATACTAACAACACTTAAGACAATTATACAATGAGCGTTATATGGAAAGGGGTTTTCCCGGCGGTAACTACCAAATTCAACGACCAGGACGAACTGGATCTTGAAGCTTTTGATAAAAATATCGAAGCCCAGCTTGAGGCCGGTGTTAAAGGCATCATCATCGGCGGGTCGTTAGGCGAGGCCAGCGTTTTAACAGATACGGAAAAGATAAAACTGCTAAAACATACTGTTCAAACGGTTAACAAACGCGCATACGTGATATTGAACATCGCGGAACAAACTACCAAAGCAGCGCTGGCATGTGCCGAAAATGCCTTAAAATATGGCGCCGACGGGCTGATGATGCTCCCGCCTATGCGGTACAAGGCGGATGAAGCCGAAACCATCCAATACTTTGCCACGGTTGCCAAAAGCACTTCGCTTCCAATTATGATATATAACAATCCGTACGACTATAAAATTGAGGTCACACTGGATATGTTTGAAGAACTTTCACAATATGAAAACATCCAGGCTGTAAAGGAGTCGACCCGGGACGTCAGCAACGTTACCCGGATGATCAATCGCTTCGACGACAGGTATAAAATATTATGCGGAGTGGATACGCTGGCGCTGGAAAGCCTGTTCATGGGCGCGGACGGCTGGGTTGCAGGCTTGGTAGATGCTTTCCCCAGGGAAACGGTAGCCATATTTAACCTGGCTAAGCAGGGCCGCCACCCGGAAGCGCTGGCTATTTACCGCTGGTTTTTGCCGGTGCTGGAGCTGGACATTCATCCCAAGCTGGTACAATACATAAAGTTGGCCGAGGCACAAACGGGGCTGGGTACCGAAACGGTGAGGCAGCCGCGTTTACCGGTTGCCGGTGATGAGCGTAAAAGGATATTGGCCATCATACACAAGGCCATTGCAACCCGTCCAGAATTGCCCGTAGGCAGCTGGGGTGTCGAAACCGAAGTGGATGTTACGGGGGTGAGTTAAACCACCCTGCTTGTCATTTCGACGAGGAGCGAGGAGAAAACTATACGCCATACATAGCGTCAATGCCGATGTATAGTTTTCTCACCATCGCTCGAAATGACATAATAGAGAGATTATGGATACAAGAAACTTAATAGGATACAGCTACCTGCCCGAAATGGGCAATAAGTTTAAAGCGAAAGACCCCGCACTGGGAGTTGATTTGCCGGGTGAGTTTTATGCGGCGAATTTATCGGAAGCGAACGCGGCGATGGAGCTTGCCGATAAAGCATTTGCCGTTTATCGCACTATTGATAAGAACAAAAAGGCGGCCTTTTTACGCAGTATCGCGGATGAAATGAAGGCCATCGGTGGCGAAATTATCGAGCGTGCTATGAGTGAAAGCGGCCTGCCTGCGCCCCGCTTGCAGGGCGAACTGGCCCGTACCACGAACCAGCTGTACCTGTTTGCGGCACTACTCGAAGAAGGCTCGTGGGTTGAGGCCGTAATTGATACTGCCATCCCCGACCGGCAGCCACTGCCGCGGGTTGATATACGAAAGATGATGGTGCCGCTTGGCCCTGCTGTTGTTTTTGGCGCCAGTAATTTTCCGCTGGCTTATTCGGTTGCAGGGGGCGATACTGCTGCGGCACTGGCTGCGGGCTGCCCGGTTGTTGTAAAGGCACACCCGGCGCACCCGGGCACCAGCGCGCTGGTTGCAGGAGCCATCAAGAAAGCTGCCGAACGGCACCAAATGCCCGAAGGCGTTTTTTCGATGCTTTATGATGATGGCTACGTAATTGGCGAGGCGCTTGTTAAACATCAAAAAACGAAGATCGTAACATTTACCGGTTCGTTCACAGGCGGCATGGCGCTAATGAAAATGGCCAGGGAGCGCGACGAACCGATTCCCGTTTTTGCTGAAATGGGCAGTATTAACCCCGTAATATTATTGCCGCAAGCCCTGGAAAACCGCGCGGAAGAGCTCGCAAAAATATATAGCTCTATAACAGCCAATGCAGGGCAGTTTTGCACCAAGCCGGGTTTATTATTTGCTGTTAAGTCGGAAGGATTAGACCGGTTTAAAAAGGGACTGGCTGAAGGTATCGCTACTGTCGATTCTGCGACGATGCTTACATTAGGTATCTGTTCAAATTTTGGTAAATTATCAAAGGACATGGTCGGTGATAGCGCTGTTTCCGTTATAGCGCAATCCGAAAAATTAAATACCCAAAAAACAAATCAGGGCCTTGCTGTGGTTACGGAAATTGCAGCGGCAGATTTTATGGCTGACGGGAAATACAAAGAGGAGGTATTCGGGCCCTACTCGATGCTGGTTGTTGCCGATGATATGGCCCAACTGGAGCAGGTAGTGGGAACACTGCAGGGACAATTAACGGCAAGTGTAATGGCCGAGAAAGAGGAGTTGCCAAAATATAAATCACTAACCGATAAACTGGCGAATTTAGCCGGGCGAGTGATACTAAACGGGCCACCTACAGGTGTTGAGGTGGGAAATGCGATTGTCCACGGCGGCCCTTTCCCTGCAACAACCGACAGCCGGTTTACATCGGTAGGCACTTCTTCCATCAAGCGGTTTGTAAGACCGGTTTGCTGGCAAAACTGGAACGAAGAACTATTGCCGGATGAATTAAAAACCGACAACCCGCTTAACATCTGGCGATTATTTAACAACGAATGGATTAGATAAGGGGTTGTAAGTCTTGAGTAGCTCTGATAGAAATAACAAATATAATGGCTTCTAAAACCTTTTTTTGTATCGACGCGCATACCTGCGGCAACCCGGTAAGATTGGTGGCCGGTGGCGGCCCGGATTTACAGGGCAGCAATATGAGCGAAAAACGGCAACACTTTTTAAAAGAATTTGACTGGATACGCAAGGGATTAATGTTTGAGCCGAGGGGGCACGATATGATGTCGGGCAGTATTCTTTATCCGCCGCATAATCCGGAAAATGATGTGGCCGTGTTGTTTATTGAAACCAGCGGGTGTTTGCCCATGTGCGGGCACGGGACGATAGGTACCATTACAATTGGCATCGAGGAAGGGCTGATCATACCCAAAACGCCGGGCATCGTCAGGATGGAAGCGCCGGCCGGGTTGGTCTTGATCGAATACAAACAGGAGAGTAATAAAGTTAAATCGGTAAAGCTTACCAATGTGCCGGCTTACCTGGCCGCCGAAAACCTGGAAGTAGAATGCCCGGATCTGGGAACCCTAACAATCGACGTTAGCTACGGCGGTAATTTTTATGCCATTGTTGACCCGCAGGAGAACTTTAAAGGACTGGACGATTATACCGCTGACCAGCTGATCTCGTGGAGCCGGGTGTTGCGGCGGCGGATCAATGAAAAATACACTTTTATACACCCGGAGAATCCAACCATCAACGGCTGTTCGCATATCCTATGGACCGGGAAAACCATTTCGCCCGAGGCGACGGCCCGTAACGCAGTTTTTTACGGTGACAAGGCGATAGATCGGTCTCCCTGCGGCACAGGCACCTCGGCGCGCATGGCGCAATGGCATGCAAAGGGCAAACTAAAAAAGAGCGACATTTTTATTCATGAAAGCATTATCGGCAGCCGTTTTACCGGGAGAGTTGAGGATGAGGTGATAGTAGGTGATAAACCTGCCATTATACCCAGCATTGAGGGCTGGGCAAAAGTGTTTGGCTATAATACGATAAAAATTGATGATGATGATCCGTACGCGTATGGGTTCCAGGTGATATAGCGCCCCACCCAACCCTCCCCGGCAGGAAGGGCTTTATAAATAGTGAAATAATCAGCAATAAAAGTCTCCTCTGCCGGGGGAGATTTAGAGGGGGCTAATATGAGTAAAGCGATCATAATCGGCGGCGGTGTTATCGGGCTGTTCACAGCTTACTACCTAAATAAATCGGGCTGGGAAGTGGATGTTTTGGAGCAGGGCGATTTGTCGGATAACTGTTCATTCGGCAACGCCGGGATGATAACGCCGAGCCATTTTGTGCCGCTGGCCTCGCCGGGAATGGTGGAGCAGGGCATCCGGTGGATGTTCAACAGCAAAAGCCCGTTTTATGTAAAGCCATCGCTGAACCGCGAACTGATAAGCTGGGGCCTGAAATTCGTAAAAAGCGCTACTAAAAAACATGCTGAACGTTCGGCGGGCGGCTTAAGGGATATTTCGCTGTTAAGTAAAGGCTTGTATCACGAATTTGAGAAAGATACCGCCATAGACTTTGGCCTGGCGGATAAAGGTATCCTGCTGCTTTTCAAGACGCCGAAAGTTGAAGAAGAAGAGCGTCACCTGGTTGAGAAAGCAACCAACCTGGGCCTGGATGCCCAATACCTTACTGCGGAGGAATGCCGCAAATTGCAGCCTGAAATTGAGCTGGATATTTTAGGCGCGGTGCATTACCACTGCGACGCGCACATGTACCCTAATAAGTTAATGGCGGGATTAGTAAAGTACCTCGAAGCTAGCGGTGTTCGCATTCACCGGCATACCGAGGTGGTAAAAATTAATCATGACTCGAATAAGGTAACATCGGTAAGCACAAAAGATAAAGATTTTACAGGCGACGCATTTGTTGTAGCAGGCGGCGCGTGGTCGCCCGCTATCGCCAGGCTGGCGGGGCTGAATGTGCCGCTGATGCCAGGCAAGGGTTATTCGTTTACGGTGCATAACCCGGTTAAAAAAATGACCATCCCTTCTATCTTATGCGAGGCGAGGGTTGCCGTTACGCCGATGAATGGCAGCATCCGCTTTGGCGGGACGATGGAAGTAGGCAAGATCAACAACAAAGTAAACATGAACCGGGTAAAAGGCATTGTTGAATCCGTTCCCAAATACTTTCCCGACTTTAAACTGGCCGTGCCCGGGCAAAAAGATATCTGGTTTGGTTTTCGTCCTTGCTCACCGGATGGACTGCCATATATTGGCCTGTCGGACAAATACAAGAACCTGGCCATAGCAACGGGCCATGCCATGATCGGCTTAAGTCTTGCCCCGGCAACAGGCAAGCTGATCGCGGAAGCGTTCAACGAAGAGAAAGCAAGCGTGAACACCGGGCTGTTCGCGCCGGGAAGGTACCAGTAGGTGTTCCGCCCTGTTCGGGGGTGTTCGGGTTGGTGGTTCACCCCAGTAACCCTAAGTACAAGTCATAATTTTCGTCATCGAAACATACAAAGATCACTTTTTCAATTTTATCGTTCTCTTTTAAAAACCCGGTAACCGTGCTGACAGCTATTTCTGCTGCTTCTTTTTTAGGGAACCGGTAAATGCCGGTGCTGATGTTAGGGAATGCTATCGTTTTACAATCATTATCTACCGCCAGTTGCAATGACTTTTTATAACAGCTTTCCAGTTTTTGTTCTTCGCCATATTTGCCGTTGTTCCAAACCGGGCCCACGGTATGAATGACATATTTGGCCGGCAAATTTCCGGCTGTTGTGATAACAGCATCGCCGGTGTTACACCTGCCTTGCCTGGCAACAATCTGCTTGCATTCCTCCAAAATAGCCGGCCCGCCGGCGCGGTGGATGGCGCCGTCAACACCGCCGCCGCCCATTAAGGATGTGTTGGCCGCATTTACAATAGCATCGGTGCGTATTTTTGTAATGTCGCCTTTTATCAATTCTATTTTGCTCGCTTTGGCATTCATAAGCCGCGTCAATTTGGAATTCTATAATAATATATTGGCGAATAAACGCCTTCGCTGGTGGTATAATACCCCTTTCCATCGGGCGTAAAACCAATTGCCTCGCCCTGTTTTTCCTGGATGTATGGTAATATTACCGGTGGTTTTTGAATTGTTTTCCAGATGGGTTCATTGCCGTCGCGTTTCCAGTAATATACTTTGGTATAACTTTTTATCAAAACCTGGCTGCCGTCTTTTGAAATATCGCCCGCCGTAATCCATTTAAATAGTTTAAGGCCTTTAAAAAAAATCTTGCAGCGTTTGGTTAAAACAACCGTACTATTTGACTTGAAGTTTAAAGGCGACGTGTAAACAGTTACAGAATCCTGGCGCTTTGATACGATGTACATTAGTTTCTCTATCGGATCAACCATCAATGTTTCGGCGTCCTTCGGACCGTCGGGATAGGTTAAATGAATTGGCGCGGCATCAGCTGTGGATAGGCTGTCGGTTACCCAAGCCTTTTTTTCCTCCATCCGGTAAACGGTTATGTGCTTTCGTATGGCATCGTTATCGCCAATATCGCCAAGATATACATAGCTTTTATCCTTAACCGGGCCCGGACCAACCGCGATATCCTCGCAATCATGCACGCCTTGTAATTCACCCGGGTCGCCTTTAAAATAAATGGTTGACTTTACCTGTCCGGAAGGCAGCATCGCGAAAAAACGGCTGGTGTCGCCGCTGTCATTATGTACATAATAAATATCAGGGCTGATGCCGGATGCAGCGATACCGGAGATCTCGTTCATTTCCCTTTTTTGAAGCCGACCGGTTATATCCGACTGACGAATCTCGTGTTTGTGCCAGCCGTAGGCGCCAAAAAACAAGAGGAGGACCATGGGGATTAAAAGCTTTATTTTCTTTTCGCGGCTCATGCCTGTTATTTTCTGTTAGTTATATTTAACGAAATAAAACGCTTTTAGTGTGCAGAGAAATCTCTTTTAAAAACCACTACGCCATGCCGAACTTTGGTTCTCCCGGAAAAGCCACCATAATTTTTAAATGCGATTTCCCTGTTTTAGTGTGGCCATATTTTGAAAAGAGGCAAACTGTATAATTTTATGGAAACCGTAAAAAAAAATTGCGGCCCGTAGCCGCAATAATAAATTTAAGTGGAAGCTCATTATTTACATCTCCGCCAGTTTCAAATCCGGCTTCGAAGTGGCATTTGAAGAATCCTTTACCAATTCCATATCTGGCTTCGAGGTGTCGGTGAGGGGCACTTTTCCGCGTTCTTTTCTAACTATGCGGTTAAACAGCGAAATTTCACGTTCAAATAAAAACCTGAAGAATAATTTTGTCCACGATTTATGGTAGTATAATGTATCGTAATATTCAGGTGCTGTTTTCTTTATCTGCGGAAGCCTGTTCCACGGTATTGACGGAAAATCGTGATGTTCATTATGAAAACCAACATTGAACGCGACGGTATTTAAAGCGCCATAGTAGCTATACGTTTCCTGCTCGGATTTGTATGTTAAATAATGCTCCTGTATCCACCGCGCGCCCAATGGATGCAAGCCGATAGAAAACCAAAAGCTAAGAAATAGAAATCCAATTGCTCCCCATCCTAAAAAATACCATACAGCAACGGTAAACACCACCTGGACGATGATATTTACTATTACCCATCCATCGAACAGGTCAATCTCCTTCAATCTCGACACGCGTGTACCCTGGAAAATCGGAAAAAATAAAAGCCATAGCGCTTTACCTGCGAACGAGTTATTGATCAGCTTTGCTTCCCATTTATTGGGCAGGTCGGCATCAAGCTCATGAATACCCTGGAAAGAATGATGTTTAAGATGATACTTTTCAAACGTCATAGCACCCGGGACCAAATGGGGCAAATTGGCAAACATAGATGCCCAGCGATTGGCATTGCGGCTTTTAAACAAAAGCTGGTGTGTGCATTCATGTATCATCACAAATAGCGAATGACTTGCAAAGGCGCCAAAAAAGTAGGCGGCGCCAAAAATGATCCACCAGGATTGGTCACGTACCAGCCATGCTGTGCCCATCATAAATCCCACTAAGCCAATGATGGCAAATATGGTAAGAGGGTTTTTGCCGATCAGGCTCCGCAAATCAGGGAACTGTTGTAAAATTTTCTTTGTTCGGGTACGATGCGGTTCAGACTCTTCTGAATAAACGAAATCGGTTCTTTTGGTCATTGGTAAATTATAGTCGCTATCTGTTGGTGCTAATATAAAGATTAAGCGCCTGAAAGATGATTTTATTGTAAATTTCTTGTTAATAAAATAAGCCAATAGTTTATTGGGGCAAAGAAAACGCTTTGTACTGATAATAAACTATTGGCTTAATTAAATTTATTAAGGCTTGTAAACCAGCACTTTGAATGAGTTTGGCAACGCCTTGCGGGTACCAGGCTCAAAGTCGGGCGCGCTTAAATAAATTTTACGTGTTTTGCTGTCAAAAGCCATTGTTTTAGCCCTGTTTTTTGTAGCTAAAGTTTGGATCACGCTATATTTGTCGGCAGATTCCTGCTTAATTATCGTTGTGGTAGCGTCACCGTTTGATACAAAAATAAGCTTATGCGCTTCGTCATATACAACGGCATCAACACCGGCGCCGATAGGTACGGTGGTAATTACTTTTCCTGTAGCGATATCAACCACGCTCATTCCCTTATTTTCGCGGCAAACAGTAAAAATACGGCCGTTTTTAGCATCCAGTGCAATGCCGGTAGGGCCGCCGCAAGGGGCTAAGGGATAATTTTTTATAACTTTTAAAGTTTTGGTATCAATAACATTCATACTGTTTTTATCTTCAAGGTTATTGTAGATCCTTCCCTTGCCATCAGCTACAGCAAACTCAGGAGCGCCGCCAAGCGCTACCGTTCCAATTTGCTTAAGAGTATTCGGGTCAACCACTGATGAATTATTGCTGTCGCCGTTGAAGCAGAATACACGGTCGGAAAACGGATCGTAAATGATACCATCGGGCCCTTTGGCGTCAACCGGTATAGTGGCAATTATTTTAAGCGTTTTTAAATCCAAAGCAACAACCGCATTGGCCCTGCCATCGCTGATAAAACCACGGTTGCTTTTATTTACAATAGCAATACCATGTACACCCTTCATTCCGTCAATTACGCCAACCGGGGTTTCGGTATTCAGGTCAATAACATTTACCGCCGTCCCGTGCGAAACGTATAAACGGTGATTTACTTTATCAATCGACAGGTAATCATACCCGCCTTCGCCGGGCAACGCAATTGCTTTTTCAAAAACATAGGTCTGCGCGCGAAGCGCCTGCGGGGCCATTGCCATAACAAACAGCCCGGCTAAACTCAAAATGATCTTTTTCATAGGTCAATAAAATGATTTGATTTTTTAATAAATCTCAAGGTTAATTCTGTAGAAAGCTTGTATTAAGGATTGTTGATACTCTCTGGCGTGAATTTATAATTGCGGTAAAATATCCGCATCATACTCGGCAAAACGATCAGTAATAAAGGAAGGGCGACTAAAAATCCCCCGATGACAGCAATGGCTAACGGCTGATGCAGCTGTGCCCCTGCGCCGATTCCCAACGCTAGTGGGGTTAATGCTATAATTGCCCCTAAGGCCGTCATTAGCTTTGGCCGCAGACGAGTGGAGATCGCGTAAACAATAGCCTCGTCCACGCTCGAGGTAAGCGCGCTTTCCCTAAATTGAAGAAACGTAAATATGGCATTTTCGCCAATTATCCCTACGATCATGATCAGGCCGGTATAGCTGCCCACATTTAGCGGCGTTTTAGTAATAAATAAGGCTAAAAAGCTACCGCCTATACCCAATACTGCCACAGCCAGGATCAATAAAGCTATCCTGAACTGTTTAAACAGGAACAGTATGACACAAAACACAAGCATGCTGGAAGTGATCAGTATCATCAGCAATTCTTTAAATGACTGCTGCTGTTCGGCATAGGCGCCGCCGTATTCCACATGGTAGCCCTGCGGCAGGTTTACATTTTGTGTAATGTTTTTTTGTATGGCCGGTATTACGGAACCAAGATCGCTGTTATCGAGCCTGGCTGTAATTACCCCCATGGACTGGAGGTCCTGCCGGTTTATTTCCGCGTCACCCGGTTTTATTTCAACCGTCGCTAATTGGTTTATAGGCACCAGCCTTCCGTTCGCTAAAAATATATTAAGGTTTTTAATTCCGTTAATGCTTAGGTAACGGTTACCCGGATACACCAAACGGATAGGCACCATTTGTTGCGTCTCAAATAAATTACCGACCATATTCCCGTCCAGAGCGGCTTCCGCCTGTGTTTGCAGGTTGGTTGGCGTAAGATTATATTGGGCAAGCTTGGCATAATCCGGAACGATACTGACGGATGGCCCTGCAATCACGATCCCGTCAAAAACATCGGCCGCACCTTTTACAGCCGACACCTGGGCGGCAATTTGCTTTGATAAACGGTTTAGTATTGCCTGATCCGGACCAAAAACTTTTACCTCGATCGGTTGGGTTGAGCTCATCAGGTCGCCAAGCATATCGGTAATAACCTGGCCGAAATCAATGACCAGCGCAGGCTGCGATGCTGCTATTTTACCGCGGATATCGCTGATCACTTCTTCGGTTGTTTTGTCGTGGTTCTTTTTTAGCTGTATAAGGTAATCCCCTTTATTGGGTTCGGTAATAAAAAACCCCATTTGGGTACCTGTCCGCCGCGAATAGGTTGCCACATCAGGCTCCTTAACAATAATTTTTTCTACCTCCCGCAACATCCGGTCGGTTTCTTCAAGAGAGGTTCCGGGGGGCGAACTGTAATCGAGTACGATACTGCCTTCGTCCATATCGGGCAAAAAACCTGTTTCGAGATGTGACGGTATAAAAACGATAACGGCGATAAGCGCGGCCACAATAATGATGCTCATTACCGGCCTGAGGATAAAAAATGAAACCCACTTTTGTTTTTTTACGGTATGCTTTTCATCTTTCGCGTTTGCTGCATGGCCAAGATGGTCGCGCGTGAGCAGTAAATATATAATAGGCAATCCTATCCAGGTTACAAAAAATGAACACAACAGCGTGATGATCATGGTGTTGGTCATTACCTTAAAATATGCCCCGGCCACGCCGCTCATCAATAAAAATGGAACAAAGATCACAATAGTGCTCATCGACGACCCTACCATAGCGGGCAAAAGATAGTCTATCGCTTTTTTTAGCAGCTTATTGGTTGGTTGGGTCGGATTCTCTTCATGTGTGCGGTGTATTTGCTCCACAACCACAATGGCATCATCTATTATTAAACCTATTGCGGCCGCTATGGCGCCAAGCGTCATGATGTTAAAGGTATACCCGATAACATACAGCACCGTCAGGGTGAGGCATAAAGTAACCGGTATAGTGATCAATATGGTGGCGCTGGCTTTGAACGACCGGAGAAAAATGATTGCAACTATAATGGCCAGCAGCAGCCCGATCCATACGCTGTCTGTCACGCTTTTCACCGAATCGTTCACAAAATCTGCCTGGATATAGTAGGGGCGTATGGTTACACCCTCAGGTAAAACCTTTTGTAATGCTGCAACTTTTTGCGCCATGTCTGTCGACAGCGATATCAAATTGGTATTGGGCTGTTTTATTACAGCGATCAAAACACCCTCGTGGCCGTTCGCATTTATTTTAGTATACTCAATGCCCTCGCTTATCTGTACGGTGGCAATGTCTTTTATCTGGATAACCCTTTTCCGGTTGGTGTTGATCACCATGTTTTCCAATTGATCTTTAGCATTTACCGTTGCGTCGGTAACCGTAAGGTAAAGCATTTTATAATCGGCGAGATAGCCCTCCGATTTAACAAAGTTTGTGGCGCTGATCGATGTGCTGATCATATCCGGAGTCAACGACAGCGCGCTCATTTTTTCGCGGTTAAGCACTAACCAGTATTCTTTTATCTTTCCGCCTATAACCCGTATCTCCGAAACGCCGCTCACCTGCGATAAAAATGGCTTTACAGTAAAGGTGGCTATCTGTTTTAGTTCGATCGGCGACTTGTTATGGCTCTCCAGCGTATAGCCGCTTACCGGTAATATAGAAGGGTTCATTTTCTCGACCGAAATATTAACATCCGCCGGTAACTCACTCCTGATTTTACTGATCTGTGATTCAATTTGCTCTTTGCTTAAGTCGATGTTGGCGCTCCAGCTCATGAATGCCGATATTTCACAGCTTCCCCTGCTGGTTGTACTGCGCACCACCTCTAAGTCCGGTACCTGCTTTATCGCGTTTTCCAGCGGCTTGGTAACCGTAATCATCATTTTATTAACCGGCTGCAAGCCCTCGTCGGCAATAACTTTAATTTTTGGAAAGGTAATTTCAGGAAACAGCGATGTCGGCAATTTGGTATAACAATATACACCGCCCAAAAGGATGAGCGATAATACAAGCATAAGCGGCTTTCGGTGCGAAATAAAAAAATTATCTATTACGCCTTTGTCTATTCTCACCTTGCTCATTATTGTACCACTTTAACTTTAGCTGTATCTGCCAAACCGTAATTACCGCTTACAATTATTTTATCCGTCGCCGAGAATTTGGGTGAAAGTATCTCAACCCTATCGCCGGATTCAATCCCTTTTTTAACCGGAACCTTGATAGCCGTTGTTGGATTTATCAGCTTCATTACCCAAAAGTCCGTTTGTGTTTCATTCGCCAGGATGGCTGATTTAGGCAGCGATGCGGCATTTTGTCTTAAGGTTTTTACTATTCGCGCTTTGGCCACCAGGTTTTCGGGTATCTGCTTATCCGAAGGTATGCGAATAGCCACGCCCTGGGTTTGCGCCAGGGTATCAACGGTTGGCATAAATGACGCGATGCTGCCATTTATCTTTTGCCCGTCGGGAAGCGTTATCTGCACGGGCTGGTTACTCTTTACATAGCTGCGCAGTTCGTAAGGCAGCTGCATTAAAAACACGAAGCTGGACCGGTCGCTTATTACTGCAAGCTGTTCGCCATCCTGTACATAATCGCCAACCTGGTGCGTTAGCTGGGTAATGTAACCATGCTCGGATGCCCGTATCCTGTTGACCCCCGAAAATTTTAAAGTGGAATCCAAAACATTTATACTGTTGCCAATTGCCTGGGCCTCTTTTGTTTTTATGGTAAAAAGCAAATCGCCCTTATTTACATACTGCCCCATTTTTACGTTTACCTGGTGTAAATAACCGATCGCATTTGCTTTAACATAATTTTTTTGAAGGAATGAGGAAATAGCATTCACATTAATATAATCAGTCAATGAGCTGTCGTTGATGGTGGTTACCGTAACCGGAGTTTGCGCTTTTGCCTCGCCCGCATCGGCAGGCTTATCCTGTCCCTTGCAGGCAAACAGGAATAAAATAATACCCGATACAAGATATATACGTTTGATACGGAGAAAAGCTATGTGTCGTGGTGTTTCCATTTTATTTGTTCCAGTAATTTACCTGATTAATGAGTTGCAGCCGGCTAACTGTTGTTTGCGTGAGCAGGTTTCTGACGGTAAGAAAATTATTGATCGCCAAAATAAGGTCGGCAACTTTAAGATCACCCTTTTGTAAAAGCTCATTGTCTACCTTAATAAGGGCTTCCGTAAACCTGATCTGGTCCTTTACCTTTAAAATCAGTCCCTCATTTTCAACGATCTGCTGGTTTAGCAGAGCGATCTGCTGCCGGTATTGCACATCAAAAAACGACCTGTAGTACCTGCTTGTTTCCTGCTGTAGAGCAAGCCGTTTATATTGCAGCTTACGCTGGCCGCCATCATAAATGGGGATAGTCAGATTAAAGCCATAACTCGTTCCGAAATTTTTATAGGGCTCGTTAGAGAAATCCGTTTCATATCCGCCGTCAGCAAAAACATTGAGCTTAGGCCGGTAGCTGTAATCGATCAGCTTGCGGCTATTAAGAAAGCGCAAACTGTCGATTTGAAATTTTTTAAAGAATATGCTGGCGCTGATTTCAGGCGTGAAAGTCCGTTGAAGCGTGGGCTCGCTGATGTTCGCCATACTTGTATCTGCTATACCGGAAAGATAGTTCAACATAGCAAAATCGTTTTTATATTGGAGCCTTGCCTGCAAAAGCGCTACCTGCTGTTGTTTCAGGGTCACTAAAAACGTCAGGTAATCACTTTGACGGTATACGTTGGCGCGGGTAAGTTTTTTAAGGATGGTGTCTTCTTTCGTCAAAAGATCAACGATTTCCCCGGTGAATTTATATTGTTCCAGACTTCCGTAAGCCGTTATATACTGCCCGGTGATGGATTTTGCAAGGTCAAGCTCCGACACCTTGCCCAGGTTGATGATCGAGTCGCGTTGAAAGCCAACAGCCGCCAATTGCGAATTCAAATACTGTTTCCCGATTATTGTTTTATTAACGGTAAGGAGGGCGTTAAAGGTGTTAATATTGGTGATCGCGCCCGAATAACCGAAGCCATGTATTACCGGCGCGAATAACCCGGCGCTGCTGCCGTTTACCTGCGGCAATAACCCCGCCCTTATCCGCAGGCTGTCCAGCTTGCTCATGGCAACCTGGTTTCTCAGATCCTTTAACAGCGGACTCTTGCTTTTGGCTGTTTCAAGATAATAATTAAGCGTATTATTTTGCGCCAGTGTAACAGACCATGTAAGTATGCATAAAATTATGCCGAAAAAACATTTCATTCAGTAATAGGTATGTGCCGTGTAGCTGCCAAATTATAATCTAATTCTGGATAAATTTAAGACTGACGTCGAAGGTGTTTGTATAAAATATGTTACGTATAACATAGGTTAGGTCATTTTGTGTTAAAGGCAATTAGTATTAAAGGCATTATTTAAATTCAATGGTGAATATATGAAAGGGCGATTGAAATTGATAATTCAGCGAAAAATTAAAATTTTCACATATCTGTCTTGATATAGTAAGCCCCAAACCACTGCCTTCAGATGCGGAAGATTTATGAAAACGTGTAAATATTTTTTCATCAGGCAAAGACAAATCCTCACCGGTGTTGCTGATCACCAAACTTTCATTCGTTAAACTGATGTTTATCTCGCCCCCGTTATAATTATGTCTGATAGCATTGCTGATCAGGTTACTTAATAAAATCTCTGCCAGGTACCTGGTCGCATAAATCTCCTTATTGGTAAGTGTGTAAGTTACCTTCAAATTTTTATCCTGGAATATCTCTTCAAACTGAGCGATCATTTCTTCCAATAACTCACGGAAATTGATCGTTTCCTGGTCCCGGAGAAGCCGGTTCTCAATTTTCACCAGTAGCAGCAATGATTGATTTAACCGGTTTAACCTTGAAACTGCGCCGTAAAGGTCATTCAATATTTTACTTTGTCGCTCGTTAAAATTCTCGGTTTGTATAAGCGTATCAAGCTTTGAATTAATTACCGCTATAGGGGTAAGCAATTCGTGCGACGCGTTTTCTGTAAAGGTTTTAAGGTCCTTATAGTCATATTTGGCTTTTGCAGTCATAACCAAAACGGCCCGGTTCAATTCTTTGAATTCATCAATGGCAGTATCCAGTTTAGGTATCTCCTTATTGTCGGTTATATTAAACAGCCTTAACTCGTTCATTATGCTGTAAAATGGCTTCCAAAGCCGGTTTAAGATCAGCCTGTTAATCACCAGCAAAACCAGCAACAGAAATAAAATAACACTTATGGTGATAAAAAAAATGATGCGGATAAGGTCCTCGGTTTCCACTTTTGATTCAACGACCAGTATCTTATAATACTTATCGCCAACCGTCACCGACGAAATCAATCCGCGGCCGGCTTCAAATTCACCATCCCTCTTATGCCGCCGCCGGCCATTATCGTCATTCCATTTTTTAAAATACATCGTATTGATGTATTCACGTTTCACCGAATTCGGCTTAGCCGGGGTAAAAGTTATCTGCTGGTCATTTGATTCAAAAATTTGCGGCAACCGCTGGTTAAGCTTAACATAATTAAAAATTTCCTGCTCCTCAACATTAAGGTCGTTATCTTTTTGGTTGTTTAGTATCCAGCTGATGGCCTGGTAGTATATAATGCCTGTAAACAGCATTATTATAACGGTGGTAATTAAATTTACCCTGTTGTACTTAGCGAAAAGCCTCATTGCCCGGTAAATTTATAGCCCATACCATAGGCTGCCTGGATATAATCGTTGCTGCCGGCCTCCATTAATTTTTTGCGGATGTTTTTAATGTGCGAATAAATAAAATCGAAATTATTGGCCATATCTATGCCGTCGCCCCATAGATGTTCTGCTATCGCGTTTTTTGAAACAACTTTTCCTTTATTGGCAATAAAATAAAGCAACAGGGCATATTCTTTACGGGTCAATTTTACGGGCATATCGTGTACCTTAACTTCTTTAGCCAGCAGGTCTATCGTTAATTCGTTAAACAGCAGCAGGTTGCTGCCATTAAACGTTTTGCGGCGAACTATTGCTGAGACGCGGGCCATTAATTCCGACAAATGAAAAGGTTTTACCAGGTAATCATCAGCGCCCAGGTTTAAGCCGTTCAGCCGGTCATCAAGCGAGTTTTTAGCCGAAATAATAAGCACGCCGTCCGGGTGATTATTTTCTTTCAACGTTTTCAGGATATTCATACCATTTCCCTCAGGCAGGGTAATATCCAGCAGGACACAATCGTACCTGTATAGGTTTATCTTAGCCATGGCGCTTTGATAGCCCCCCGCGGTTTCGCATATATTGCCTGCTTCCGAAAAATATTCTTCAATACTTTCGCGCAGGCCCTCTTCATCTTCAATGACCAGTATTTTCAAAACTATCTTTTTGTTAAAGGTACAAACTCAATCTTGTAAAGATTTAGGATAAGTTTGTCTGAACCACTGATTTCCGACTGCTGATTTGTTTGATTACCGGATTTCTCTGACATTTGGCATTAAATTATCAACGTAATCCGGTAATCATTAAAAGTCAACGGTCATGTGGTGGATATATGCTTTACTATCAGCTTTATTTGCAGCGCTTACTGCAATATTTGCAAAAATTGGGATAAAAGGGGTCGATACAGACCTTGCAACAGCTATACGGACAGTTGTTATCCTGCTTATTGCGTGGGGAATAGTGGTTTTTAAAGGCGGCGAGCACTCTATTGGCAACCTGACAAAAGTCAACTGGACATTCCTTGTGCTTTCGGGATGCGCGACGGGCTTTTCGTGGATATGTTATTTTAAAGCTTTACAATTGGGCGAAGTTTCGCAGGTGGCCCCCGTTGACAAATTAAGCGTGGCGATAGCAATTATATTAGCAGTTATATTTTTGGGCGAACCATTGACATTCAAATCGGCGGCCGGGGCTTTATTAATAATAAGCGGCAGCCTGGTATTAATTTTTTAATATCCTAAATTTGTTTTATACTTGTTTGATTTTTTTCCTGTTTATACGGGAATACCCTCGTCCCGCGTGGTTCATGCAGCCATATTGTAACAATCACACTACCTTTTTTAAAAATCAGATTTAATCCAAATTTGCTTCGCACCTTTGCACCCTGGATATAAATGACCAATTTTTTATGAAGAATATTATAATACTGTGTTTCTTAATAGTTATTTCTTTTACTTTAAAAGCTCAAAACAATACCGGGGGGAAGGGAAGTATAAGCGGGAAAGTTATTGACGCCGTTACCAAAGTACCGGTTGATTACGCAACCGTCAGCTTGTATAAACAAGGCAGCGCGTCGCCGTTTAACGGCATAGTTACTGATCCCAAAGGGAATTTTAAACTTGACAATATTTCCTATGGTGATTACAAATTAACTGTTGATTTTTTAGGATATAAAAGGCAAACCATTGACCACGTTATTATAGACGCTAATGCTAAAAATGTACCGTTGGGCAACATTATCCTTGCCCCGCTGCAAAATCAGCTGCAACAGGTGAATATTACGGCCAGCGTGCCAACTGTTGAAAACAAAATAGATAAATTGGTTTACAGCCCGGCAAACGACCTTACCTCGCAGGGCGGTGTTGCGCTGGATGTATTGAAAAAGGTGCCGATGATCTCGGTAGATATCAACGGGAATGTTGAATTAATGGGTAATGCCAATATCCGTTTTTTAATAAACGGCAAACCTTCCAGCATTTTTGGAGCCAGCCTGGCTGATGCATTGCAGTCTATCCCGGCCAGCCAGATCAAAAACATCGAAGTAATAACCAGCCCGGGCGCAAAATATGATGCGGAAGGAACAGGCGGTATCATCAATATTATTTTAAAGGACAGCAAAGTGCAGGGCATTAACGGCAGTGTAAACCTGTCGGCAGGCACCCGGTTTGAAAACGGTTCGTTAAATTTAAACGCCCGTAAAGGAAACTTTGGCGTGAACGCTTCCTTTAGCGGTAACGAGCAATTAAATACCGTATCCCGCAATTCTACAAACCGCACGTCATTTGATTCGCTGAACAATAAAACACTGTTAAATCAAAATGGCACCAACCCTTTTACCAGGCACGGCTATCAATCGGCTATAAGCTTCAACTGGAGCATTACGCCAAAAGACGAATTGACCTTAGCATTAAATTATAACAACTTCGGCAATCGTGGTACCGGCTTAACTAACATTGACCAGGCAACTTATTCGCCGTCGGGCAGTCTTTTGACAGATAACATGAGCTTAAGCAACTCCAACAGTCTTTTCAGCGCCCATTCAACCGATGTGAGCGTGGCTTACAAAAAAACCTTCGCCAAAGAAAACCAGGAGCTGGACTTCCTTTACAATACCAGTATCGGCAATAACACCAGCAATTATTCACAGCAGCAGGATTATACGACCGGCACTCTCCCGAATGTAAGCTCAACCGGGTATAACCCGGGCAGAGACCGTGAAACAGATATATCTGTTGACTATACTCAGCCGGTGAGCAAAAATGTTACCCTGGAAACCGGCGCTAAAGCAGTTATAGAAGATATCAACAATAGTACTGCACAAAGCTTCACTAACGGCAATCATGTGCTTAATCAAAACCAGGCCTTTACCTATAATCGTAAGATTTTCGCTTATTACTTATCCTCGTCGTTCTCGTTATTTAATAATTTTATCGATGGTAAGGCCGGTTTAAGGTATGAATACACTACTTCAACAACTGATTTTACGAATACACCTCTACCTTCCTACGGAATTGTTGCCCCCTCGTTTGTTTTATCACATAAGATAGATAAAACACAAACGATCAAATTAAGCTATACATACCGGTTAGAACGTCCGGATTACCGTTCGCTTAATCCTTTTTTTAATATCAGCGATTTTTATAACATCAGTACCGGAAACCCGAACCTGAGCCCTGAATTAGGACATAATTTTGAGCTTGGTTATAACAAGTCATTTGGCAAGGGCGCGAATATATACATCGCCGGGTTCTACAGGTATAATACAAACGACCTGCAATCGTATACAACTTTTCACCCGACATTGAATGTTGGCGACACAACACTTACAAACGTATCGCTGAGCCAGCGTGCCAACATCGGGAAAGAAACCAGCGAGGGTATAAATTTATACGGCTCATTGCCCCTCGGCAAATTGACATTGCGTACAAATATGTTTTTTGCCAACAGGATAACCTATAACCCGCCGTATGCCCAGGTGAGCGGCTTTACTTACAGGATAAATTTAAATGGCAGCTACGAGTTTGCAAAGGATCTGGCAGCGGAGTTTTTTGTTAACTACAGATCATCTCAAAAAGGCTTCCAGGGAACAAACCCGGCATTTTATTTCTATAACTTTGCCGTTCGCAAGCAGTTTATGGATAAGAAAATGAGCATTGGCATAACAGCGGCTAACGCGTTTTCCCGATATGTCAATTTTCAGCAAACTACCTTCGGGCCTAATTTTAATACAACCAGCCTGAGGCAGGTTCCCTTGCAGTCATTCGGTATTAGCCTGACGTATAAGTTTGGTAAGCTTGAGTTCAAAAAGGAAAAGGAGAAGGAAGATACCGTGCCGGTTCCGGATGATAATGGTGGAAATGGCGGAGGAGGAAACGGCGGCGGTGGTGGCGGCGGCGGTAAAGGAAAGGGATAGTGACAGGTATAATATTTTTATACAGGATTTACACAGAATCTTTAACTAATTATATAAAAAATTCATTGTCATGAAATCAATTTTTAAACCACTTGGCGTGCTGATGTTCAGCATAGCTATAAGCCTTCCATCATTGGTATGGGCACAAAAAACAACAGGCTTTCATGTTTTGGCTGATTACCCGATCCATAGCACGGGCGGCTGGGATTATATTACTGTTGACGGTGCAACCAACCGCGTTTATACATCGCATGGCATGCAGGTTAACATTTTAAACGCTGCAACCGGCGATTCGGTAGGATTTATTCCGGACACCAAAGGCGTACATGGCATTGCCATAGCCCACGAATTTAATAAAGGCTACACCAGCAATGGCCGCGGAAACAATGTTACCGTGTTCGACCTTAAAACCAACCAGGCTTTAAAGCAGATTGACGCAGGCACCAACCCGGATGCTATTTTTTATGAGGACTACTCGAAAAAAATATATACCTGTAACGGCCGCAGTAAGGATGCTACCGTTATTGACGCAGCTACAGACGTGGTAGTAGCCACCATTCCGCTGGGCGGCAAACCCGAAACGGCCGTATCCGACGGTAAAGGGCATGTGTTTATTAATATTGAAGACACCGCCGAAGAAGTTGAAATTGACGCCACGACTTACAAGGTAATCAACAGGTGGAAAATTGAAGGCGGCGAAGAACCATCGGGCTTAGATATCGACCGTTCAACAAACCGTTTATTTATCGGCTGCGGCGGTAATAAAACCATGGTAGTGATGGATTCAAAAAACGGCAAGGTAGTTGGTAAATTCCCGATTGGCGGCACCGACGGTGTTGCATTTGACCCTCAGTTAAAACTGGCCTATGCTTCAAATGGCGAAGGTACCATCTCGGTTGTACGTGAACTAAGTGCCGACAAATTTGAGTTTGTAGAAAATATTCCTACCGAAAGAGGAGCGAGAACGATAGGTATTGATACACATACACATAAATTATATTTACCGACGGCCCAAATGAAACCGGCTGATCCTTCGGCAGCCAACCAACGGCCGCAGCAAATACCCGGCACTTTCCATATTGTGGTTGTCGGAAAATAATTATTTAATACATCTGCCTTGCGAAACACATTAAAATACGGATCAGCCGTTTTTAATGTGTTTCGCTTTTTAGTACCCCTGCAACAATTTAATGTTCAATATTGTTGTTGACATTAAGCTCATGGAATGATGGAAAAAGGCCGTAAACGCATTGTCGGTTATGTACTGGGATTGATCAGTATAGGTTTTGTATTGCTTACCATATCTATATTCGTTTTCCCCCATTCATTTATTGACCTTGCGTTTTCGCAGGAAGTGCAAGAATTTCAAAACCCTTTCCTGGATTCGCTAATGAAGCTGGTAAGCTGGTTTGGCAATAGCCCGGGCTCATCTGTCACCGTACTTTCGGGAGCCCTGCTTTTTTTAATATTTAAATATCGTAAAGAAGCGCTATTTATGTTACTAACGGCGGCATCAGCGCTGGTGAGCACTCTTATTAAAATATTGGTTAACCGCCCAAGACCGTCCGAGCCGCTGGTGCGTGTGGTTCAAAAGGCGAATCAACAGAGCTTCCCGAGCGGGCATGTCATGTTTTATATCGTGTATTTTGGATTTTTAACCGTATTGATGTACCATCTGAAAACTATTCCTAAAGCTGTAAGGATCATCGTGGCTGCCATATCCGTGCTGCTCATCTTTACCGTTCCGTATTCACGGATATACCTGGGCGATCACTGGTTTACCGATGTGCTCGGCGGTTTTTTAATGGGGATGCTTTTGCTCTACCTGCTAAGCTATTTTTATTTCAGAAAGCCGGCAAAATAGGCCTTTTGTCGTATTTTAGCGGGATATAACTCTTGTGGACGAACAACCAGCGCACATACGGTCACCAAAACAGTTAAGGATAGGCAGCGCGATATTCTTTTTTATCTCGGGGTTTGGTTATTCAACATGGGCATCGCGCATCCCCACAATAAAACTCCAGATGCATTTAAATGAGGCGCAGTTAGGCCTTGTGCTTTTTGCCTTGCCTATCGGCCTGATGTTTACCATGCCTATTACCAGCCGGCTGTTGGCCCACTATAGCAGCAAGGCCATCATGCTATCCGGTTCGCTGTTTTTAAGCTTGGTTCTGATTTTTATTGGCATTTCGAATGTAATGTGGCAGTTAATCGCGATGCTGTTTTGTTTTGGGTCGGCCCGTAACTTAATGACGCTCTCTATCAATACACAGGCAGTTGCCGTACAGGCCTTATACAGGAAATCCATAATGGCCACCTTTCATGGTATATGGAGCCTGGCGGGTTTTGCCGGCGCGGCCGTAGGTTTATTAATGGTGTACTTTAATATCGCGCCAAGCTGGCATTTTTTGTTTGTGAGTATCGCGCTCACTGTACTGTCGCTATATTTTATTAAGGATACGCTACATCAAAAACCGGTACCTCAACCCAAACGGCCCGTGTTTTCGCTTCCCGATAAATATTTGTTGAAGTTTTCGCTTATCTGTTTTGCCTGCATGGCCTGCGAAAATACCATGTACGACTGGAGCGCGATCTATTTCCAAAAAGAAGTTGACCCCGATAAAACAGCCGCGACTGCTGCTTTCGTAATTTACCTGGTTGCCATGACCACCGGGCGTTTTTTAGGCGACAGGATCGTCACCCGGCTGGGCATTAAACAGGTATTAAAATACAGCGGCGTTTTTATTTTTTGCGGACTGATGCTGGCGGTGCTGCTGCCTTATCCCGTAATCGTAACCGTTGGTTTTATATTGGTGGGGTTTGGCGTGTCGTGTATCGTTCCGATGGTGTTTAGCCTGGCAGGTAAGTCGAAAAACATGAGCAGCTCATCGGCGCTGGCATCTATCTCCACTATTGGCTACCTGGGTTTTTTATTGGTGCCGCCATTTGTTGGGTTTGTCGCGCAAACGGCTGGCTTGCGCTGGTCGTTTGGGATTATCGCCTTATTCGGCCTCGCCGTTGTTTATTTTGTTTCGAAGATCAATGAGGGCGTGGAGCAAGACCCCCCTATTATACTTCCTAATTTTGAATAGCATGCGGGAGACGCAAAATATGGCGTCTCTACATCGAATCAGTCCATAAAAAATAACCGGCTATTAAAACAAACTAATATTTTTAAACAGCTTTTTAAGTAAATTTTATTCCAAAGTGATCTGTCTTTTGATGCTTTCTTCCAATGAGATAAAGGTTTCGGTACGTTGAATACCTTTTACGCCCTGTATCTGCTCATTTAAAACCTCGCGCAGGTGCGTTGTATCATGGCATACAATTTTGGCAAAAATGCTGTAGCTGCCGGTAGTATAATGCAGCTCAACAATTTCCTTTACCGTTTTTAATTGTTTAACAGCTTCGTTATACTGTGAGCCTTTTTCGAGAAAGATGCCCAGGAAAGCTGTTATATCATAACCTAATTTTTGCGGATCAACCTCCAGGCTGGCTCCTTTTATCACGCCCATCTCCTCCAACTTTTTCATCCTTACGTGTATGGTTCCGCCGGAAACGATCAACTCTTT
>JAQBOH010000147.1 GCA_028288125.1 Mucilaginibacter sp. | reverse complement strand
GATTTAGCTTAAACAAAAATCAACCGCTGGCGCAATATCGGCGCCAGCTGAAGCACGGAGAAAGTGCCTGTAAATTGATAAACCTATCGAAGGCCTGGTCGGCCGGTAAAACTCTAATTGATTATCAATGCGCTTCATTCCTTCAACCAGTATATTGGCTTATATCCTCAGCTTTGCCTTTTAAACTGCGGATAAGCTTATTTACGTTTTTTACCTGAAATATTTTTCAGCACAATAATTGGTTCGTGCGTATTCCATTTGGGTGTAAACCCGGTTTGATTGATCAGCCCGCGTCCCGCGGTTGAAAAATTACCAAGTATCACATCATCATAGCCATCCTGGTCAATGTCGGCAACTTCCATTGTGAGCCATCGTCCGTAATCATTTACCGGTAATTCATGTGGTGTAAATTTGTTTGGTCCGGCTTGTTTCAGGTAAGTAAAACCCTCCTCCGGGTGATATTTAAGATCGGGAAAAAAAGCTATCACGGCAATATCCAGATTGCCGTTGTGATCAAAATCATCCGCTATGGCTTTCGTACAGCCGTTAATATGGTAAAAATAAGTTTGCTTAAATTTCCAGTTGCCGAGGTTGGTAAAAATATAAACACCATGATATGGCTTCATCACTTTTGAAAAATCACTGTTATCGCCGCAGGTATATAAAATATCGGGCTTGCCGTCGTGGTTAAAATCAACCAGTTGAAAGCTGCTTGAGCCGTAAACCGGCGGAAAACGCAATAAGGTATGTGTGATAAAACCGCCCTTATGATCGTTCAAAAACATCCGGATCCCTTCATCGGCCTGTGCGAACAAACACATCACGTCGGGCCATCCATCATTGTTGAAATCGCCCGTTATCAATTGTTCACCGCCTGCAATGCTGCTTACAACCATTTTTTTAAAACTGCGATCGGGCTGTTGCAATAACAAGTATAAAGCACCATGATCGTGTCCGAACCCGCATACCACGTAATCCATCAGGCCATCCTTATTAAAATCGGCAGCTACTGTTTGTACGGGCCGCGGCAAACTATCAGTAATTAATACCGGTTTAGCATTCTTAGTCCTTCCATTCAGGTTAAACAACGACACTTTCCCTTTAAATAAATTAAGCGGGGCCATCGTACCAATACAGGTAATTATGCCAGTGTTTGTGTCATTCTCTGTAAAATAATTAAGACCTGTTACGGGTGAATCAAAATGATGAATAAGCGTTGAATTTAGTTGCGAATCCCATTTATACAGGTTGCTGGCCGCGTCGGCCGTATAAATCTTTTTGTCGTTAGGATTAAAGGAGATCATTGTGGTCATGGCCGGTACCGATGCATTGATTTTTTTTGGCCTTTCCAGGCTAAAAATTGCCCAGTCTTTTAAAGGCGCAACAACCGGCTTCGGTATTGGTAAGGATATGGGGGCAATGCTTTTATAATAAGCCACTATTTTCAACCATTCCGCAGTGCCTAAAGCCGATCTTTCATCACAAAAATATTGGTCCATATAAACATGAACGCCCAGCTGCCTTCCCATAGCCGGCAGAACCCTTTTGATCCAACTATCCCTGTCGATCAGTTCAGGGGCTGGGAACCTGTGGCAGCTTACACAATACTTTTTTGCGAGGACCTGGCCATCTGCAGCATCGGCCTCGGGTGAGCCGGCTTTCGGCGACTCGCTGCATCCGCTTAAAATAACGAAGATAGCAACAGGCATCAAAATAGCGGCTACAATTTTTAGCCTGGTTAACAGCTCGCCAGATTTAGATGTTAATATTTTTTTTAATGCCTTCATATGCAAATGTTCAGAAACATACCAATAGCATATTCCAAAGAGTCATTATTTATCAGGGTACGTACTTGTTAATGCGCCTGCTTTTTTGAATGATTTTCGAGCACAATCAGCGGCAAATGCTTATTCCAAAAAGGATTAAAGCTACGCTGAAAAGCAAACCCGCTTGAGTAGTTCCCCAGGACAATATCCGGTTTACCATCGTTGTTAAAATCGCCAATGTCCATGCTCATCCATCTGCCATAATTGCTGACCGGAACAGCATGCGGTTTAAAGCTGAATGGCTTCTCCTGCTCAAAGTAAATAAAGCTCTCCGAAGGATTATTTTTCATATCAGCAAAGAATGCGCTGGTGGCGATATCCAGGTCGCCATCGCCGTCAAAATCGGCCGCTATAGCTTTTGTACAGCCGTTGATCGGGTAAAACCACTGCTGTTTAAAATTCCAGTTGCCCATATTTTTGAAAATATATAAACCATGGTAAGGCTTCAAAATACGCGAGTCGTGATAGTTATAGCCACATGTGTAGATCAGGTCGGGCTGGCCGTCATGGTCCATATCGGCCAGCTGAAAACTGGTTGAGCTATACACCGGCGGGAAGCGCAACAGGTTTTTTATAGTAAATCCGCCTTTATGATCATTTAAAAATAACCATAAGCCTTCGTCACCTGTGCCAAATAAAACCATTATGTCCTGCCACCCATCGTTATTAAAATCACCTGCAACAGCCTGAACAGCTCCGGGCTTGTCTGAAATATTGGTTTGAGTATACGTATGATCAGGATTTTGTTTGAAAAGATATACTCTGCCTTTTACATTTCCCTGCCCTAATATTACAAAATCAGTTAATCCATCTTTATTAAAGTCACCATCAATCGTTTGCACCGGCCTGGCTAATTCCGAAGCAATTAATGCGGGCGCGGGCTTAGTTCCGGAATTGTTAAACTCAAAACTCAATACCCTGCCGTTTGGAAAATCCATAGGGGCCAATTGCCCGATACAGGTAAATATACCCTGGTATATTCCATTACTGTTCTTCAAAAATTTGGCGCTAACTACCGGTGATGGCATATCGGCAACAATCTGCGGTTTTAAGTCCGGACCCCACTCATACAGCCGCCCGTCAGACGCATCGGAACTGTAAATTTTATGCGCGTCGGGCCCCCAGGCCACCATTGTAGTATATGCCAGCTCCTTAATTTCATCGGGTTTTTTTAAACTGAAGATAGCCCAGTCATTAATTAATGGAACAGGGCGTCTGGCCGCAGGAAGCTCAGCAGGTGCGATCTTTTTATAGTACGCGACTATGGCCATCCAATTTTCCAATGAGATGCCGGTGGTATCTGCAGGATTATTTTTAAAATATTGCGTACCGCCATAGGTTGAAATATGCAGGTATTTTGCCATAGACGGCAAGGTATGATTGGTCCATACCGACTCCGAAAGTGCATCGGCCGGTACTAATTTATGGCAGCCGGTACATTTTAACTGCACAAGTTTTTCTCCGTCGGTTATAACATTTCCGGTAAGTTTATAGGTACTACCGACTTGGGAACTACAACCATTAAGCAGCGTTACTCCCGAACATATGCTTACCACTGCTAAAAGATAAATAATGTAAAGGTTTTTAGTTTTCACTGGAAAAGTTATTTCTGTTAGTTTATGAGTTTTAATTTCCCCCAAATGTAATCACCGATCTGCCGGCCCTGGCGGGCTCCTGCTAATGAACTGTTGAGGTAATGAATACCACCATAAAACCGGCTCATTGCTGTTTCGTCGGATGCTTTAAAAAACGAATCGAAATGGCGCTGCATGCCTATATATCGCATATCGCTGGTATCCTGGAAGGCAAAATTGCCGCCAAATAAATGGGTAAGCATGCTGGCTGACGCCGCGCTGATCGTTGAGTGCCCGGCGGTGTATTCAGGAAACGGTGGTGTTTGCAATAAAGGCAGCCAGTAATGGTCTACCTTTTCTTCAATATTTGTAACCGGCCTGGCATAACTGTATTTATATTTTACCCCCCAGCAGCAAACGAAGGAATCATACAGCGCAATTGAGGTTAATGCATAAGCCGTTGCCGTTTTAACCGCGTTAGCATGATTTTTTTTACAGGCAATTGCCGTAATACCTATCCAATGACCACCGGGGGTAATTTTTTTGTTGGCAAACATCAAATGTCCGTTATGTTCAATTACAAAAGGGTTATCGTCCCAAAACCTGGCTACTTCCTTTTGCTCTTTTGTTAAGTTTTTACTTTGGTTGTAAACCTGCATATATTGTTTAACAAATGGGCTGTTTTTGTCGTCACTGTAGGTTGGCGGCGGCGGCGGCGCGAATTGATTAGAAGTGTCAATGGCAAATACCTTCATATCTCCCCAGCAAAATTCAACCCCATCCATGTAGTCAGGAGGTGTGGGGCGCCATTTGGCAGGGCTATTTTCGCCCAGGTATTTCGGTTTGCCCCTGGTTTGCGGGTAATTATCGACTGCGGCCCGTTTTAGTATTAATTTACCTATCTGCTCACCGAAATCAACGGACCGTGCATAGGTTGAATCATCAAGATTGTCCTTGTACATCGCATACACTTTATTTTCGTACTTTTTGAGCGTATCTACCGAAAAGGTGACTTTATGCGCAACCGTAAAAAATGCTTTGGTTGCCGCTAACGCGTAATTGTATTTCTTGCCTTTTTGTGGTTCGGGAGGCTTACCGAACCCTTTCAGCTGCGTAATAATTGAATTGCATTTGGGATCGGCATAACGCATTGCCTCGTACGAGGCTAACGCCGTATACCCATAAATACGTGCCGCTACAGGCGGGGTAAATACATCATAAATAATTACCTGGGTTAGCTGGTCTTCGTTTTGACGCAGTATATCTGCATCGTTTATGCGTAAAGTCTTGGGTTTAGGGGCACAGCCGGCCACCACCATCAACACACTTGCAAGGAAAGTGAATATTTTAAAGGATCTCATAAAAAAACATATTAATTTAGCGAAACATCTCTTACGTGACCCCGACTATCGGTTATTGTAACCGATTTCATTTCTTTATCGAAATTAAAAAACCTCCCCGATTGCGACAGGAAAGAAGTGCCGTTGTAAAACTCCAGTTTAGCCGTTTTACCGTTTTTATATTTTATAATGGCGAATACATCCGTCGGTTGAACTTTAACGGTATGTACTTGTCGTTTGAGCTCAAATACCTTCATTACATTTCTATTCTGACTGGCGGCTAATAAGTAATTACCTTTAGCCCCTGTTAATTTCACCAACGCCTTACCATCACCGGGAATATACATGCCGCTTTGCTCAATTGTTAATGGCTTAAAGTTACCCCGGCCATCCCCTTTTAGTATTAGCCCGTTAAACGCATCATACTTGCCTGTTGTAACTTCTGTTCCATAGTCATTACCGTTAATGGCTATGTCGAGGTTGCCATCTCCGTCAAAATCATCAACTACAATTCCATTAAGTTGTGATATTTGTGCTTCAACAGGTAAAGGCTTCATCGTAAATCTGCCGTTCCCATTATTTTGCAGATAGCATGATTGCAGCATATTGGCCTTCAGCCGTAATGCGCCTTTTCGCATTTCAGGTGTAATTACAGAATCCATGGTCGAAACTGCAAACGACTTATAATTCTGAAATTTAACACGCATACCTATCATCTGCTTTACAATGTCATCGCGCGTATGTGCCGGAAACTCCTGCATATCGCCATCCATGTCCTTCAAAAACAGTGAAGGGAAAGCATCATAGCTGCCGTTATTATCAAAATCCTTTGCTGTAATATAAAGCGGGTACTTATCTGTCCCTTTATAAAAAGTATTTAACCCCACATTGCCTACAATGTAATCAATTCTGCCGGTATGACTAAAGTCGCCGGCCGCTATCGTATTCCACCATCCAAATTTATTGCCTAACCCTGTATGAGCAGTTACATTTTTAAATACCCCATGGTCATTTTTTAAAAATGTAACCGGCATCCATTCTCCTGTAAGTATCAAATCCGGCCAGCCATCGTTATCAAAGTCGGTAAAGATAGCATCACATACTAATCCTATATTTTTAAGGTCGTTAGCCACCGAAGCGGTAACGTCAGTAAACTTTACATGCCCGTTTTGGCTGTCGTTACGTAAAATAACGCTTGAAACGGGCTTGGGATAATTCCAGGGTTCAACCCTGCCCGATACAAACAGGTCAAGCTTGCCGTCTTTGTTATAATCAACTGCCTTAACGCATAATTTACTGGTAAAATTTTTAGGTAAAGCGTTTGGTTCTTCCTTAAAATTGCCTTTACCATCATTAATATAAATTCTGTCCTGGTAGCTGACCGAACCTGGCTGACTCTCATTTCCGCCGCTGGCTATATACAGATCCAGCTTTCCATCGCCATTGGCATCAAATAACAGCAATCCCTCATCTTTAACATGTCCCTCTGCATTATTTTGCCCTTTAGGTAACAGGTCTCGTTGAATAAACTTTCCATCGGCTTGCTGTAACAGCAACTGCGCCGGGTATTTTGATGTTCCGCCCACTACCATATCATCATAGCCATTCCCGTCAACATCCCCTACCGCTATCGCAGGTGAATATTCCGATAATTTATGTGGCAGCAATTTTTGGATGTTAAAATCCACAAAATCATCTTCCTGGTGTTTATAAGTAACCCCAACCGACCTGGTTACCTCTTTAAATAACGATTTTTTATTAAGCTTAGGCTGATCGAAACTGTAGGCATCTCTGGCGTTTATTATGTTTACTTTAATTACCTGGTCGGCTTTTACATTTCGTAATGTTTGTTTTTTACCATTTTGCCACCTGATCACCACTGAATCGAGTGAATTTATTTTACCTAACCCAAAATGGGCAATATTCTGAATAGTTGACAGATATCCCCTGTACGGCGTATTTTCATAAACCTGGTGCTTGCCATGGTCATAATAAATATCGGCCCAGGCGCCTATCCCATCCCTGTTAAATTGCCCGCCCTGGAATTTTATATGTAAATAATGACTATTATTTTTGTTTACGTCGCGCGAAGTATTTCGATAAACGAATGCCTCATCATTAATATTATTTATGATCACGTCCATCGCGCCGTCATTGTCAAGGTCGGCATACGCTGCTCCATTTGAAAATGTTGGTGTTCCAAAACCCCAATCGTCCGTCACATCTTCAAATTGCAGGTTTCCCTTATTTTTAAAAGCAAAATTCGGAATCTTTACAATGGGTATCTGTTCGAGTATTTGTTTGGTAGATGCTATGTTATAAGATTGCGCCCTGAAATTCATAAAATCATGGTCGTTTACATCCCTTGGATAACCATTTGTAACGATCAGGTCGCGGTAACCATCGTTATTGAAATCAGTAAGCAAAGGCCCCCAGCTCCAGTCAGTTTGAGCCACGCCTGATAAAAAACCGATATCGCTAAAAACCGGGCTGCCAATTGAATCCTCCTGCCCTGCCCGCGGTCCCTGGTTCAATTGCAACACATTCCTGGTATATTGAAACTGGTATCCAAAACGGTCAAAATTTTGGTATTGCTGGTAATTGTTGGCCGTCATGAACATTTTTTTTCGATAATTATCCGGCGGGTTCATGTCGAGCTCGATGATATCAGCAAGTCCGTCGTTATTGATATCTTCAATGTCCTGACCCATCGAACTTAACGAGGTGTGCTTAAAGTATTCGGCAGACTTATCGGTAAATGTTCCGTCATGATTGTTGATGTATAATAAGTTATTACCAAAAAAGTCATTTGTTACATAAATATCTTTCCAGCCATCGCGGTTTATATCCACAATAGTGGTTGCATGACCATAGCCTTCAATTGTTATACCGGCTTGTTTTGATACATTATGAAAAACAGGGTGCTTTAAAACCGGGTCCCAATCGTTGCGGTAAAGCCGGCCGGTACTGCGTTGCGAGCCGTCTTTAACAACCGGTCTGAATGTTGAAAGATTATCGGTTGTTTGCGCCTCATTAACCGTCAGGTACATATCGAGGTCACCGTCATTATCATAATCAAAAAACTCCGCCATTGTAGAGTGTACTTTTATATCCAGCCCATACTCTCTGGCCATTTCCTTAAAGTGCGGTACACCATTGTTATCCGGCCCCTGGTTTATATAAAGCAAATTTCTTCTTTTAGCAGAGTCGTTTAATAAGGTGTTACAAACATAAATATCCGGCAGCCCATCGTTATTAATATCAACAACCGCCACTCCCCGGCCCCAGCCTCCTAAACCGCCTACGCCCGCTTCTTTGGTAACATCTTCAAATTTCATGTTACCCTTATTCAGATACAACCTGTTCGATACCTGGTTACCAATAAAATAAATATCCTGTAACCCATCATTATTAAAATCTCCGATGCCAACCCCTCCCCCGTTATAAACATTTAAAAGGGTAACAGGGTTAATGGAATCTGTCTCTATAATTTTATTAATAAATGTTATTCCTGATTTAGAAGATGATACTTGTTCAAAAAGTGTTTTCTTTTTGCATGAGCTTATAGCAATAAAACAAAACAAAACGAGAATTAAATAATACTTCATTATTTGACGGAAGGGTATATATAAAAAAGATGGAGATCTTTCAATCTCCATCAAATTTAGCAAATATTATATATCAGGTAATACTAATAACCCGCATTTTGGATCAGTTGTTCTTTACCCTGAGAACGTGACCTGTCAATTTCTTGCTGTGGGATCGCATAATACTCATTCTTATGCGGGGTAAAGTGCGCACCCTGCAACTGAGAGTTGATTGATACATCACTTGCAAAAAACGCGTTAATTTCCGCGGCCATACTGCCATCGCTGGTAGTTATAGGATCGGTTACGGAAGCGCCATCCCAACGCTGCAGATCATACCAGCGCATACCTTCCATACCTAACTCTAATTTACGTTCAAAGCGAATAGCGGTACGTGCGAATGATTTAACGGAAAATGAGCCTGCAGGATAATTTGCAACCACGTATTTGTCAGCAGGAGTAGCATTGATCGTATAACTTGACGTAGCGGTGCTGTAAGCAGAATTCAAATAAACCCATCCTGCCGGATTTGCAGCCCTTGTCCTTACCAGCGCAACGTCTGCCTCTGCGGTCACACTACTTCCGGCAGCGGCTTCTATTTCGCATTCCGCAGCCATTAATAATAAATCTGCATAACGCATCAGGTTAACATTATTGGCAACTGCCTCAACGTTATCCCAGGCACCCGGGGTGGCATCTGATAAAGTACCTTTTTCAGATTTTGAATAAACATTTTTGCGCGGGCTGAATACACCATCCGTAGGGTCGCGTATCCAGTTAGGCTGAGGAGCGCCCCAGTCAAGATAAGGTACATTCGGGCGGCCCATGGTTATATCAATACGGGGATCGATATTTCCGGTATAAACAGCTCCACGTTTAGGGTTGCTTACATCACCGCCTACAGTATTAAAAGTAGATGGCATTGGCAAGCCGTTTGCATCGGTTTTATATGAATTACCCAGCCATTGTGAAGGGCCATCCCAACCGCAGCAGCTGCCCGGTGAGTTAGCCGCATAAGGGAAGTTTAGCTCATCACCCTTATTCCCGTTATTATCACCCGCGCCATCATTAACTGATGTTTGAGCGGCAAATACCGATTCAGGGCTATTTTTTTGGCTCGGTTCCGGGCTAAAGTTTGTTTGAAATATAGGATTCAAAGCATATTTCTGTCCCTGGGCATTTGTGCCATTGGTTATTAAATCATGAAACAATGGCAAAGCCGCGTCAAACTTATGCTCGAACATATACGTTTTTGCCAGATAGGCTTCGGCAGCGTATTTGTTTGCACGTCCTTTATTAGGCTGTGTGCCGGGCATAGCATTCATTGAGGCTGTAAAATCAGCTTCGATTTTTGGCCATATTTCGGCAGTATTGGGCTGATTAAAATCCGTAACGGTTTCATCAATATATGGCACGTGCCCGTATTGCTTACGCAGTTCAAGATAATAAAAGGCCCTTAAAAATTTCGCCTCTCCTGCAGCT
Source organism: Mucilaginibacter sp. (assembly GCA_028288125.1). GTDB lineage: Bacteria > Bacteroidota > Bacteroidia > Sphingobacteriales > Sphingobacteriaceae > Mucilaginibacter. Next base: position 12,518 of record JAQBOH010000147.1, on the reverse strand, counting down.
TCAGCAGCAGCCGTGGCGCTCATATCCTTCGCGAGCGGAATAGTACGCAACACGTCATTTGCACGGCTGATACCGGCAAATAATACATCATACCGGCTTGTGATGTACGGATTGCCGGTATCGTAGGTATAATTACCAACAGGCAAGGCATCGGCGCCGCCGTCCGAAGGCTGAGAGCCCTTGTAAGCGTCACCAGCGGCAACACCGCCAAACAGCCAGTTTGAAGCGGCGCCATCAATACCACCGCCATTACCGCCTACCCCATCCAAAAGAGAATAAGCGCCGATCAATAAACCATTTACACCCGCCGCGTTGCCAACAACCGCCGGACTAAGCTTACCAATAGGCACCTGCGTTAAAAAGTTCTTTTTGCACGCGTAAAAAGTGCTGACCAGTATTACCACAACAAGCGGTAAACTGAGTTTTAAATTTAATTTTTTCATGATATGTAATAAAAAATTTTAATTATTTAACATTAAAAAGTAACCTGAACACCAACTGTGTACTGCTTCTCGTTTGAAGGATAGTTACCAAAATCGATTCCGAAACTGGTATTACTATTCAAATTCGAGGGTTGTAATTCCGGATCTAAACCGTCATAGTGTGTTAAGGTAAACAGGTTATTGCCTCTTACATAGATCCTGAACTTACTGATACCATATCGCTTTAAATCATTTGAAGGAATGGTATAGCCCAGTTGTAAAGATTTAAGTTTTAGGAATGAGCCATCCTCTAGGTAATAAGAACTGAACGAAGCTGTATTACCTAAATTAGCCTGCCTGGTTAAAACTGGTATAGTAGCCTGGCTGTTATTAGCGCCCGGTGTCGGGTTCCATGATTTGGCAATAATATCAGCACTTACGTTTCCATCAAACACCTGTGGGAAATCGGTCCAATACTTTACGTAATTGGCCACTTTATTGCCTGCAATGCCGTAAAAGAACGCGTTTAAGTCAAAACCTTTATAGCTGGCGTTAATATTAAAACCACCGGATATTTTAGGGTTCGGATTACCAATAAACGTTCTGTCGTTCGCGTCTATCTTTCCATCACCATTCACATCGCGGTATTTTATTAACCCTGGTTTTGCGCCGGCGTAACCGGCCGAACCAGCAACCTCAGCAGCACTTTGATACAAACCTATTTCCTGGTATCCAAAAAACTCGCCCACAGGCTGGCCTGGCTGCAGTCTTACAAAGTTTTGCAGGCGGGTTGAACCGGAGCTGTTTTGATCTAAGTAAGGAGTACCATTTGCCAAACTTTTCACGTTGTTGTTATAATGGCTTAAATTAAGTGATAAGTTAAATTTAAGGTCATTCACGTGGCCGTGGTAGGTAGTGCTAAAATCAATACCTGTATTCTCAATATTACCTGCATTTACATATGGCGCAGCTGCGTCAGCACCAGGTGCAAGGGGTGTTTGCTGGAATAAGAAGCCGGATATACTTTTCTTATACACATCAACACTAAAGTCAAGCGCATTATTAAACAGGGTAGCATCCAAACCCACGTTGGCATCCTTGTCTGTTTGCCAGGTGGTATTTGTATTACCTACCTGTGTTTTATAAAGCCCTAATGTTGATGAAGTACTTGTACCGTTGATATCATAAAATGAATTACCGGCAGCAAAGCCATACAAATTGTAGGCATTATAAGGCTGGTTTCCTACGTTTCCAAGACTTCCCAACTCGCCATAACCGCCGCGCAATTTCAGGTCATTCACCCATGAAACACCTTTCATGAAATCTTCTTTTGAAATTCTCCATCCAATGGTTGCCGATGGAAACGTTCCATATTGATGGCCCGGTGAGAAAAATGAAGAACCGTCACGCCTAACATTGGCCTGTAACAAATACTTGTCATTAAAGGCATATTCAAGCCGCGCAAAATATGACATTAATGTATTTGAATAAACGCTGGGGTTATTGTTTTGCTGTGTGCTCGCTAAACCCGTGTTCAATAAAATAAAGTTTGGATCGGCGGATATATAGCCACCTCTGCTGGCCTGCACCTGCCTGCCGTAACTGGTGATAGCTTCAGAACCCACCAACAGATTGATACTGTGTTTACCCAATATCTGGCCATACTTTAAAGTATTTTGCCAGGTATAATTACTGTTATAACCGGCGCCTTCTGTATAAGAGTTACCACCGGTGTTGCCTTCTGCATTTTCATACGCATCAGCGCCAAAGTTATGATAATAGTAATTGTCAATTGTACCGCCAATACTGGTATGAAGAGTAAAATGCTTTAGGAAATCGACCTCAGCATACATATTACCGATCATCTGCCAGTCGTTGGGTGTATTATACATCGCATTACGAGTAGCGATCGCGAAAGGATTCGACGAGTTACTTAAACTGGCTGAACGTGTGCCTGCAAAATTACCCGCAATATCATACAGAGGGATAATAGGCGGCTCGCGGTAAATATAGGATACCAGGTTACCCTCGTTTTGGTTGCCGATAGTGGGGTTTTGCTTGTAAAACAAATAGGCATTTTCGCCAACACGTATGTGGTCGCCAATAGAGTAAGCATTGTTCACTCTTAACGAGTAGCGCTTTTCATATATACTCTGCAATGTACCTTGTTGATTTAAGTAGCCTAATGACATCAGGTAACTCGATTTATCGCCGCCGCCGCTTACAGTAATATTATGCTGCTGAATTGGGGCAGCCTTGAAAACAACGTGAAACCAATCCGTACCGGCCTTATTGGCCATAGTTACCTGATTACCTACACCTGTAAGCGGGTTAAGGGTATAGGCGGCCGCGGTAGTGCCCGGGTCGCCAACATGCGCGCCGGCTGGAGAAATAAAATCAGGAATCGACCACGTTCCCGATCCGGTAGGGTCAAATTGTGCAAACTTCTGGCCGCCGCCTGTAAGTCCATCGTATTTATTCGAGAGAAATTCTGCCTGCATATACGTTTGTGTATTTGCCAGTTTAAATCCGTCTGCCAATGGCTGGGTTGTTCCGTACATTCCGTCATAAGTCACAACGGCCCGGCCTTGTTTACCCTTTTTAGTGGTTACTACAATTACGCCATTTGCAGCACGCACACCATATATAGCCGAGGCGCCCGCGTCCTTCAAAATCTGGATCGACTCGATATCTTCCTGGTTGATATTATCCAAACTTGCAGCTACCCCATCCACTACAACCAGCGGAGCGGTACTGAAGATTGAACCTACACCACGGATATTGATCGAAGTGGCAGCCCCCGGCTGACCGGAGTTGGTTACCGTAACACCGGATGCCTGGCCTTGCAGCAACGATGTTGCATTACCAGACGTAACAGTGTTCATTGATGCAACATCAACAATAGCTACGGCGCCGGTAATGTCCTTCTTTTTCTGAGCCGTATAACCTGTTACAACTACCTCGTTCAGCGTGCTATTGGCGGGCTGAAGCGAAATGGTGATAACCTGGTTACCTTGTACGGTGACCTCGGTTGAATTATAACCGATGTAACTTATTACAAGTACATTGCCCGGGCTTACGGTAATGGTAAAATCGCCGTTAACGTCTGTTACTGCGCCCGTATTGGTGCCTTTTATCCTTACGGATGCACCAACAACAGGTAATTTATCATCACTGCTGATGACTTTACCGGTGTGCCTTGTTTGGGCGGTAACTACCAATGAAGAAATCATGCAGCATAACAGCAGGCATAACGTTCTTCCCTTTAGAAGTAAACTTTTAAACATGAGATTGAGATTTAGTTGATTAATTTATTTGATTTAAGCTTGTTAGTCAATTGGATATTGTACCAGACGCCAGAAGTGGTCAGGCTTGGAACAATTTGAAAATGGGGCTCACGCAGGTGGCCTGTAAAACCGGAAGATTGAAAAAGAAAAAAATGTAAAAGTTTTATCATGTATTTTACAATAACAAATTAAAAAACTTATTCAAGTTCACATTTTCCTGACCATCTTCTACAACGAAGATGTCGGCTCAATAAATAATAATATTATCAGGTTTGTATTAATTTTTTGACAGAACAAAAAATTATATTGGTACTGATACTAATGTAAAAAGTGTGTACTGTTTACACAAGTAAGTTTATAAGAATTACAAATTAATTATTTTAAGGGTCATTTAATCTGCAAATCACCCTATTAAATCATTTTAATTTAACAATTTGTCAATTAATAGACATGATTATTAATAAAATAGTAATGTAATATTGTTGTTATACAAGCACACAATTGAATTTAAAACTCCTTTATACGCCAATTCTGGACGAAAACTGAATTTCGCTCTTCCATTTTTAATTGCCGCCGGCTCTTGTAGATGTAACAATGTTATATCGAATCGGGACGACAAATTTTCACTGTCGGCTGGCAAACAATTTTAAAAACTTTTTAAAGTTCTTAAAAAACCACTTCTAATAATTGCAATGAAATACAAGAATTTTTCGCGGGCGTTTTAGCAATTAAGCGCCCGCTTCCCTCTTCATTTTTGGGCGGAACTGAGAACTATGCCTTTGATGCTGCGAAAACACCGCTCAATGCCTCAAATCAATAATATAAGATGAAAAATTCTTCCCCGCAAGTCCGCAGGGAAGAATGAGGAGGGAGAGCCCCCCGTCTCGCAATGTAAAGTAATTTTATTTACCCCACTGAACAGAAGCCATATGGGTATCACTTGAATTTGTACCAATCTGAATAATAAATTGGCCGGGTTCCCAATCGTATTTGAGTTGATTGTTATAAAATTTAAGATCGTTTGTGGTGATATTAAATACCACTTCCCTTTTTTCGCCGGGCTTCAGATTTATTTTTTGATAATTCTTTAATTCTTTAACCGAACGGCTAATACTTGCAACAGGATCGCTGATATACAATTGAACCACCTCCTCGCCTGCGTGTTTACCGGTATTGGTTATAATAACGCTCGCCCTAAGCGTTTCATTTCCTTTAAGACTTGCCTTATTCAGTTTAACTTCACTGTAGTTAAACGTTGTATAGCTAAGCCCGTATCCGAACGGATAAAGTGGATCGTTTGAAATATCCAGGTAATCCGATTTGAACTTAGCAGGACCTTTACCGTCAAAAGGTCTTCCGGTATTTTTGTGGTTATAGTATATCGGTATCTGCCCCACGCTTCTTGGAAACGTAGCTGTAATTTTTCCGGCCGGGTTATAATCCCCGAAAAGCACATCGGCAATAGCGTTGCCGGCCTCGGTACCAGGCGCCCAGGCATCCAGTATCGCGCTGGCATGCGCATCCTCCCAGGTTAAAGTAAGCGGCCTTCCGTTAAATAATACGATAACCAAAGGTTTACCAGTTTTAGCCAGGGCCTTTAGTAATTCGCGCTGGCTTTCCGGAATACTAATATCCGACCTGCTCGACGACTCGCCCGACATATTTGCCGACTCGCCAACAACCGCCACAACCACATCTGCCTTTTTTGCTATTTCTACAGCTTCATCGATCATATCCTGCGGCGAACGTTTATCAATTGGCTGTGTTAACTGCGAACGTTTATATAAAAGCGGATCGTCGGTAATATTTGAACCCTTTGCATATAATATGTTAACACTATTGCCGGCTACATTTTTTATACCTTCCATCACGCTCACCGACTTGCCAGGCTCGCCCGCTATTACCCATGTGCCAAGCATTTCTGAATGATTATCAGCAAGCGGACCAACCAGGGCAATGGTACCGGATTTTTTAAGCGGTAAAGTTTGCTCCTTGTTCTTTAATAATACAAATGAATGCTCAGCTATCTGCCGGGCAAATTTACGGTTATCGCCGGTCAGTACATCACGTTTTTCCCTGTCGGCATTTATTGATTTATCCGGGTTATCAAACAGGCCCAGTTTATATTTAGCCTCTAGTACGCGGCGGCAAGCCAGGTCGATCTCAGCTTGTGTAACTTTTCCTTCATTTAGTGATTTTTTCAGCGTGGTTAAAAAGCCTTCTCCCACCATGTCCATATCCAGCCCAGCTTTTAACGCCAACGCCGAAACCTGCTGCAGATCGCCAAGGCCGTGGCTGCTTAATTCATTTACGGCGGTATAATCGGATACAACGAAACCCTTAAAACCCCATTGCTTGCGCAGCAAATCGGTTAGCAGCCATTGGTTAGCTGTTGACGGAACGCCGTTTACCGTATTGAACGAGCTCATAAAGCTGCCCGCACCGGCGTCAACCGCGGCTTTGTATGGCGGCAGGTAATCCTGGTACATTTTTATCAGGCTCATATCAACCGTGTTGTATTCGCGACCAGCCTCGGCGCCGCCGTATAGCGCGAAGTGTTTTACACAAGCCATAACAGCGTCGGCATTTTTCATATTGCTGCCCTGATAACCGCGAACCATCGCTTTCGCCACTTGCGAGCCAAGCCACGGGTCCTCGCCGGAGCCTTCGGATATTCTTCCCCATCTTGCGTCGCGGGCAATATCCACCATCGGCGAAAACACCCAGTTAATTCCTTCTGCTGTAGCTTCCTCAGCCGCTATGCGCGCTGATTTTTCAATCAGGCCCATATCCCAACTGGCTGACATGCCCAGCGGGATCGGGAAAATAGTGCGATGCCCGTGGATCACATCCAACCCAAAGATCAGCGGGATATGCAGCCGCGAATTTTTCACAGCAATGTCCTGCGCTTTTCCGATATAGTTCGTTCCCCAAACGCCGAATATCCCTCCTATGGCTCCGCTTTTGATTTTTCCTTCAACGCCCTCATTTACAACCGACCCTGTCTTGCTCTGCCCGCCCGCCGTAACCAAATTGAGCTGGCCGATTTTCTCATCCAGCGTCATCTTACCCATCAGGTTATTAATAAAGGCATCCATTTTGGCTTTATTGCTGTTCGTCTGTGCCAAAGCCGAGTAAGACATTATTACTAAACTTAAAATCGGAACAGTTTTAAAGATTGAAAAGCGGTTTTTCATTTTGAGATAGATTTCGTGATTATGAATTGGTGAATACAAATTAATGGAAAAGAATAAGGCTTTTCCTTGTTTATAATGAAAAATAAAGTGACGAGTAATTGGTTAACGCAATGAAATCATAGTGTATTATGGACACAATTGTAATATTATAATTTAAATAATCAAAGTTATTTTGTAGAATAGCGCAAATGTTAACCAAAAAGGAGCTGATTGAATATTGCCGCAATGCCCGCGAAAATTACTTGCCGCATTTTTCGATAGACTGCGTGGTATTTGGTTTTCATGAAGGGATAATGAAGGTGTTGCTGCTGCAGGTGAAAAACGAAGGGGAATGGTATTTACCCGGCGGCTTTATGCTGAAGAAGGAGCCGATTGAGAAGGCCGCCAACCGCATATTAAAAGAACGCACCGGGCTCGACAAAATATTTTTACAGCAGTTTCACGTATTTGGCGACCCCGAGCGCTCAAAAGCTCACTTTGAAATGTACAAGGACATGCTGCCCGCAAGCCAAAACTGGTTTACCAACAGGTTTTTAACGATAGGCTATTACGCGCTGGTTGATTTTATCTATGCAAACCCAACCCGCGATGTCTTGTCAGTATCATGCACCTGGCGCGACCTTCACGATTTGCCCGAATTAAAGCTCGACCACGCGCTGATTTTAAAAACCGCCCTCGACACCCTGCGCCTGCAACTCAATTATCAGCCCATCGGCTATAACCTGATGCCAAAAGAATTTACCATGCCCGAATTGCAAAAGCTGTACGAAACCATCCTCGATAAAAAACTCGACCGCCGGAATTTCCAGCGGCGGATGCTTGGGTTTGGCATTTTGAACCGCTCCGAGCAGCCGCGTAAAGGCGGTGCCCACAAGGCGCCTTACCTGTACTCGTTCAACCAGGAAAACTACCAGGCAGCCCTCAAAGAAGGTTTCAAAGGCGGCTGGTAATGCCAATTGTACCGTTCGCTTTACAACAAGCCCGAACACCCCGAACTGGCGCGAACACCCCCGAACACCTGCGAACACGCCACTTTTCAGTTGGCTGTTGTGTCCCGATAGCTATCGGGAGGGCAGTGGCAGTAGCAACTACTTTTTTCTCCGGCGAGGACCTGTCATGGTGAGCCCCGTCGAACCACGGCGCGCAGGCCAAAAACCACCCGTCCCAGCAATCAACCAAAAATCCGACATCCGGCTTCCCCAACCCCGCCCTATCTCATATCTCAAATCTCACATCTCAAATCTACTTACTCGAATGCAGCGCCACCCCATTCCCTTCGGTGTCAATAAAGTTGGCCATGTAGCCGATCTCGTCGGTGATCTTGGTTTTGGGCATGGTTACTGTGCCGCCGGCTTTTTCAATTTTTGCGACGATAGCGTCCATATCCGGGTTGGCGTTAAAGTAAATTTTGGCCCCGTCGGCGCTGGGCTTGTGGTACGGGCCCTGCACCAGGCTGCCCGACACTTTGCCGTTCATGTTCTCCATCGGGAAAAACGCCATCTTCATGCCCATCATTTCCTGCTCTTCCATTTTAATGGAAAAAATTGCTTCGTAAAACTTTTTCGCCCGGGCAATATCGGCTACCGATATTTCAAACCAGTTTAAGATGTTTTCAGATCCGTTCATTTGATTAGGTATTAATTTGTTAAAGTTGTATCGTATTAATTCCGCACGAAGCCCGCGCTAACCCGATAACAATCAGGTCTCCCCCGGCAGGGGACACTTCAACTTCGCGCTTTTTAAAGTCCTCCCCAACCGGGGGAGGATTTAGGAGGGGGCTTAACAAACTTACCGCCAATTCCCATCACCGATAGCGTGTAAATACGCCAACCTTAGGGGTTGATTGCGACAACAGTTTATCGTAGGTTTGATTAACTAACCAATAAAACCGGTGTAATCAAAATATAAACAACATCATCGGTGTAATCACTCCAATAAATCGGTGAAATCAAACCTCAACAATCGGTGTAATCAAAGAAATATGAAGCACGTCTCCATCCTCGTCCCGCAAGGCCCCTGCATACTCAGCAGTATCATAGGCGCTTATAAGGTATTCACCACCGTAAACCACACCCTGGTAAACCGCGGCAAAAAGCCCGCTTTTAACATACAGCTGGTGGGCCTCAGCACCGAAACACCCTTGTACGACGGCCTGTTCGTCGTCCGCCCGGAAGTATTGCTGAACCAAGTCCACAAAACCGACCTCATCATTATTCCCGCCATACAGGGCGAGATCCCCACCAGCATAAAAATGAACTATGCCTACGTGCCGTGGATCACCGAGCAATATAAAATGGGCGCCGAAGTAGCCAGCCTTTGCACGGGCGCGTTCCTGCTGGCATCCACCGGGCTGCTCAAAGGCAAAAAGGTATCCACCCACTGGATAGCCGCCGACGCGTTCCGCCAGGCTTTCCCCGATGTAAAGCTGCAGCCCGAAAAGATCATCACCGACGAGCTCGGTATGTACAGCAGCGGCGGGGCCTACTCCTTCCTGAACCTGATGATCTACCTCGTTGAAAAATTTTGCGGCCGCGAAATGGCGGTGTACTGCTCCAAGCTGCTCGAGATCGAGATCGAGCGCAAAAGCCAGTCGCCGTTTGCCATCTTTGTGGGGCAAAAAGAGCACGAGGACGAGTCCATAAAAAAAGCGCAGCTGTTTATGGAAAACAACGTCAGCAACAAAGTATCCGTCGATCAGCTTTCCGAAATGTTCGCCATAAGCCGCCGCAATTTCGAGCGCCGGTTTAAAAAAGCCACGTCAAACACCCCGGTCGAATACCTGCAGCGCGTAAAAATAGAAGCCGCCAAAAAAAGCCTCGAATCCAGCCGCGAAAATATCAACGAAGTGATGTACGCCATAGGCTACTCAGATAGCAAAGCCTTCCGCACCATGTTCAAGAAGATAACCGGCCTCTCGCCCATCAGTTACCGGAATAAGTACAATAGGGAAATGGCGGTTCGTTAGTTGGCAGTTGTGAATTGGCAGTCGGCACTAGTAGCGAACTAAAAAAACCTTGTCATTGCGAGCGATAGCGCGGCAATCTCCTCGTCAATGCACAACGCCAATGCCTACCGCCAATGCACGACGACGAGATTGCTTTCCCGAAACAATTTCGGGACAGGCTGTCGTTCCTCCTCGCAATGACAAATTGGAACCTTGTCATTGCGAGCGATAGCGCGGCAATCTCCTCGCCCATGCATCGGCGTAACGCATGGCTACGAGATTGCTTTCCCGAAACAAGTTCGGGACAGGCTGTCGTACCTCCTCGCAATGACAAGTTGTATATAATATAGGTTATCGGACAAAGTCTACTTGATACTGACAAAACACCGCCACCACTTTAATCCTCCCCACTTCTTAAATTTGAGGGTAAATCGCTACAGCAAGTCCTGGCTCTTGACTCTTGCCTCTTACTTCTACCTATAACTTACAACCTGCAACTTACAACTTACAACTCACTACCAACTCTCTCCCCCATGTACCACACCTCCGAACGACCCCTCTTCATCGAAATGCTCCGCAGCACCCAGGACGCCATCACCGCCCGCAAGATAAAGGCCGGCAAACTATTCGAGGTGCCCAAGGCCGAGCCCGGCGCCGGCCTGTTCACCATCCTTACCGCCAACCAGTGGATACAGGCCGAGCAACAAAAGCCAGCGCCCAAAATGCTGTTCGATCATTTCTGGCTCCAGGGCGAGCTATGCATCCTGTTTGCCGACACCAACATGGGCAAATCCATCCTCGCCGTGCAGCTCGGCAACAGCATCAGCCGCTGCGAGCCCATCGACCACTTTGTGGTGCATGCCGACCCGTCCAACGTGCTCTATATCGACTTCGAGCTAAGCGCCAAGCAGTTCGAGCTGCGATACACCGAAAACGGCCGTCCGTACGACTTTGGCAGCGGCTTCTTTCGCGCCGAGTTTAACCCCCTGGCCGCGCTGCCGTATGATTTTAAAGACTTTGACGAATACATCAGCAACGCGCTCGAATACGCCATCAAACGCACCGGCGCCGACGTGCTCATTATCGACAACATCACCTGCCTGCGCAGCGGCACCGAACATGCGTCGCAGGCGCTACCGCTCATGCAGCATCTAAAAACGCTCAAAACCAAGCACCAGCTCAGCATCCTGGTGCTGGCCCACACGCCCAAGCGCAACCCTGCAAGCCCGATCTCCCGCAACGACCTCGGCGGCAGCAAAATGCTCATCAACTTTGCCGACAGCGCCTTTGCCATCGGCGAAAGTCATAGCCTGCCCGGCCACCGCTACCTCAAGCAAATAAAACAGCGCAGCGGCGGCGAAACCTACGGTGCCGGTAATGTTTGCCTGTGCCGCCTCGAGCGCCGCGGCAGCCTGCTGCGCCACATATTTACCGGCCACGCCCGCGAAGCCGACCACCTGCGCCACCCCACCGTGCAGGAGCGCGAACGCACCGCCACAAAGGTTTCCGAACTCCACAGCGCCGGCCTCAGCCAGCGCGAAATAGCCGCCAAACTAAAAATAGGTCTGGCCACCGTAAATAAAATGGTCAACTGGGCGCGGGAAGATTCCCACAACAACTAGTAGTACGTCATTGCGAGGTACGAAGCAATCTCTACGCTTGCAGGTAAATAGATGATGTTTTGAAAAAGCAGTGCCTGTGCTGCTATTAAAGGCAGCCCCGCTTTACGCTTATACTGCGCCAGGCATTGCGCGCAGGCGGGTATCCGCTCCAATCGGGTTTACGAAAGAAAGTTTATGCCCATAATCTCTCATGGTGGTAGATAAGATTAGAGATAAAGGCCCATATCTTTACGAGTTCAGCTGGTCAGTCTTAATAAAAACATTCCAATTAATCAGTAAGGCCTAAAAAACTAGTTCGACTACTTCTGTTGCATTCACATAAGTTGCAATCTTTGTATCGTTTGTAATAAGCTTTCCCTCCATTTGAATTGCACTTGCCAAAATAATTTTATCATGAGTCTCCAGTTGAATAATTTCATCATTGATATTCTTGTAGATTTCAAGAACTTCTTTTTCTAATCCTTTAATTTCGACATCTTCAGAATCAAAATATTGTGACATAATTTCATATTTAAATCTTGAGGCTTTCTCCTCCGAGTTTAATTGTTTTTCAAATATCTCGACTATTACAATACTTGGAATGATTAGCTTGTAATTAATGTAATCAGAGCTTAAGCATTTTTCAATGTCGGCGATGACCCTTTTAGATAATTTTGATTTTTCATTAAAAAATTCGAAATGAAAATTTATGAAACCAACCGTATCAAAAACAAAATGATGAGTCATACGAATGATCAATATAGTTTTGTAAAATTATTAATAAAGTGTCTGATAAATCTTCATTAATTAAAGACCTGCTATAATTTAACATATATTGTATGAAATCTCTATCAATCGTTTCGATTGTAAATAGCCCGACTTCTTGCAAGTTATATAGCTGATCTATACAAGAGTTATCTAAATCACCCTGTTGTTTTATTTTTTTCTGTATATAATGAGTAACCAAATACATTAAAACACCAATACCATCTTGCCAATTTAAACAAGCGTCAAGGCGTGATCGCAATTCATCATCATGGATATTGTCGATCGGCAAATTAGAAATA
>JAQBOH010000142.1 GCA_028288125.1 Mucilaginibacter sp. | reverse complement strand
AGGCGCCGCAGCACATCCATCCGCTCATCACCACTAAACCGTACTTATCGCATAAATCGTAAAAACTGTCGTCCTCCAGTTTGCCCTCGGAGCGGATGATGTTCATATGCATGTCCCGCACCAGCTTTATTTCTTGCTCCTGTCGTTCTTTTGACCGACGCTGAAAAATATCGGGCGACCACGCCGCCCCGCGCAGCATAATGGGTTTCCCGTTAATGACAAATTCCCGTCCTTTTCCATTATCGATGAGGAAGGAAGTGATCTGGCGAATGCCAAAATTCTCGGCGATCTCATTACTTACTTCATTGCCGGTTACCAACGAAAGCGCGATCCTGTTCATCTCCGGCTTGCCGTATTCCCAGGGCCACCATATGCGCGGATTTTTTATGTTTAGCTGTGGATAATCCGCCGGCTTAAAGGTTACCTGTTTCTTTTCGCGCGGCATTAAATGAACTTTTTGTTCAAAGCTGATGACGCCGTTTATCTTTCCTTTTACTATCACCTCTTCAGCTTTGTTGGTATAATTTACTGCCATCGCGTCAACCTGCAAATGTGCCACCGTCAGCGACGGTAGGTCAAACTTTGTTGTTACCAGCGGGTATTCGACACCCGCTTTGCGATAGGTTTTTATTTCGACGTTGTTGATGATGCCGTTATTGAAATCGGGCGGATAATGGATCCAATCGGCGTAATCGATTGCCAGGTCGCCGCCGCGTTTTTGGGGGTTGAACGGGCGCTTTACTTCTATAGCCAATACATTCGGCCCGGCGTATTTTATTTGTTTGGTAATATCCAGTTCGATAATGCGGAATGGGCCTATGATCTGGCTCGAATCGGCGATCAACTTTCCATTGAGCCAAACATTGGCTTTGTAGTTGATCCCGTGCAGCTTTAATACCACGTTTTTGCCATCTTCCGACTTCGGTAGCTCAAACTCCCGCCTGAACCACCAGGGTTTGTCCATTCTTGGGTCGGCGAGTTTCTCGAAATTCCTGCCGTAAAATGGGTCGAAATTATACACATGGTTGGCCAGCAAACCAGCGATAACGGTAGTAGGTACGCTCACTTTGTACCAGCTGGCAGGTTGAAAACTCCTTTGCGCGATCTGATTTCCGGGCGTGACATCCGTTACCGCTGACTGCATGCGCCAGTCGTCTTTTAATATGGCGCGATAGCTTTCAAATTCATCCGTTTGGCTGAACGCATACTGAATGGATACCAACAGGAATGCAAGAAGTCTGGCTTTTTTCATATGGCTATTTAGAAATTTATCAGTTCATATTAACATTTATAATGAAATAGGTTTGGCTGAAGCCGTAAATTTTTTTTCTACTCCGACCTGAAGTCCGAGGCTATGAAAAAAAGCGGTAACAATAAACTAGTTGGGACAAAGAATTATTAATAATTTTCAGTGAGTATATAATTTAACAGTTCTTTACCTACTCTTTTTGTGGTATAGTATTGATATACTCCAGCAGTTAAAAACAATATACCAAAGAATAATATAGCGATATAGTCGCCTTGAATAATAATACCAGTTATAAGCGCTGTGAAAACAAGTAAGGAGTATAAAGTGTTAATATAGTAGTTTAAAACTACAATTGTTTCCTTTTCTAATTTAGTAATTTCAACGACTCCCCCATCTAGTACGTAAGGAGCTTGAAAGTTCCACAATAATCTAAATGGATTCCATCTAAATGTAATGCTATTATCTGTGGTCGAACAAATCTGGTACTTCTTGTTCTGTAATTTTGTAAGTATTCTGCCCACGACAATAGGAGTAGCAAAACTAGTAATTTGTGAGGTTTGAAATGTCAACTTGAAATTTGGAATATTCATAAGGTTTACAAAACTTTACCAAAACAGTAAAATATAAAAAAAGAAGAATGTAAATTATGGCACTATACACCTTAATGACAATCAACTTATTTAGCGGCGTCATAATATAATGCTGCCGCGCCGAATATGCCCGCGTTTTCCAGTTCGGATGTTTTTATTTGCAGGCGGTCAATGCTTTTTGTGAAAGCGAAGGTCTTTATCCGCTGCCACATGGTTTCCTGGAAAAGATCAAAGGCTAACGAAACCGATCCGCCAAGAATGATGAGTTCCGGGTCGCAGGTGTACATGATCATTTTGATCGCGTTACCCAAATGGGTGCCCATTTCGCAGTATAGTTTTAATGCATGCGCATCGCCTTTTTGCGCGTCCTTAAATACCTGCTCGCCATTTAAACCATAAACATTCTGGAAAAACGAGCCGCTGCAATAATATTCATAATTCTGGTCGAGGTAATCCACCATGCCAAACTCGCCTGCGCCGCAATTGGCCCCGGCATACAGTTGTTTATTTACGATAATGCCCGCGCCCACGCCGGTACCTATGGTTAGCCCGATCATATTGTCAACGCCTTTGCCCTTTCCAAAATAATATTCGCCGAGGGCAAAGCAATTGGCATCGTTATTTACAAAGGCCGGGATATGGTAACGGTTCTCCAGCAATTCTTTCAAATGAACTTCCTTCCACGAGGGGATATGCACCACATCGTAAACAATCCCCTTTTTTACATCCACCACGCTTGGCACGCCGATGCCGATAGCTTTTACCTCATCTTTAATAAGCGCGTCCACCAGCGAATAAACATCCTCGAGCACTTCTTCTTCTGTTCCCTTCGTATGTATGCGCCGCGAGGTTATAGCCGAAATGGCTTCATTATCTACCACAGCGCCCCGTATATTTGTGGCCCCCAGGTCTATACCAATAATTTTCTCACTCACCATATCCGCTTATTCTTTCGTGTCAAAAATAGTTTTGTTCGTCACCAGCGGCCTTGCCCAAAAGCCGATGCTTAAAATATAGCCCATGGTGATATAAATAAACATCATCCCCGCCCGCAGGCCGAATAAATTTCCCAGCCCGCCGATAAGTACCTGCACAACCGCGCCGCCGATGATGCCGGTTACCAATATCCCCGCAAAGGAGCCATGATGCTCATTAACCGAACTCAATGCAAGCGAGAATACTATAGGATACATCACCGACATAAAAAAGCCCACTATTGGAAACGCATATAACGATACTTCGGCGCTTCCGAACAGGCCGCATGTTAAAGCGATCAGCGCCGGTATGGTAAACAGCACCAGCAGCTTCCGGCTGTCCATTATTTTTAACAGGAATAAGCCCAGCACCCCGCCGGCGGTCATCAATCCCCAAAAGTAAGCCACCGCGTGAGCACCTGTTGTTTGCGGATCGTACTTATGATACAGGAACAGGAACTGCGACATCCAGTAAGATACGCCCTGCTCGGTACCGACATAACAGAACAAGGCGATAAAGTATAGTATAACCACGGGCTTTTTAAAAAGCATCACATGTGTTTTCCATGGCCCGGCTTTTTCATCGTGTGCCAGTACAACTTTTGGGAATTTGGAAACAAGCAGGACAACAAACATAAAAAGGCATATCACGGCAAACAGCCAGTACAGCGATATCCACGGCAGATTTGCGGGAACCAGCGGCTGCAATACTGAAAAAATACCGGCGCTGCTTTTTCCATTCAAATTTAACACCATATACGAATACACGAGGGGGCTAAGAAATGAAGCCCCACCGAATATCAGTTGCGCCAATACCGAAGTAAACGCGTAATTCTCCTCGCCGCCCGCGGTTCTTAATAATGGATTGATCACCACTTGTAGCATAGCCATTCCGCATCCGATAAGAAAGAGCGATAGGATAGCCGTAAGATAATTCGGCTCAACAGCCAAAAGCAGCGCGCCTAAAAACGCGACCACGAAAGCGGCCGTCATGATCACCTTCTCGTTGTATTTCTGCACCAGCATGCTCGAAGGGATAGACATTACGCCATAAGCGATAAAAAACGCGAAGGGCAGTACACCCGCCAGCAGGTCGCTCAGCTTAAAATCCTTTATAAATTCGGGCGATAACGGTCCGATGATATTGGTGATAAAGGATATAACAAAAAACGTAAGCATGATGAGTGCTACGATGTAATAATTGCGTTTCATGAATCGGATTTAATGGTTGGCTGTTTGAATGTGTTACATATTTAAAATAAATCTTCAGGATAAACAAGTTTTTGCGTGAAATGAGGATAGTTGAGCAGGTCGAAAAGCCAAAAAAACCTCAAAGTTTTAATGTGTTTTTTTCAAAAAAATAAAAAAATATTCATTTTGGGCATTTTTGCGCAATGATAAAATTGGAATTTTTTGAGTTTTTGTGAATAACTGCCTTGTTAACAACCCGCGATAATTATTTAATTTATTCTCAAAATATCTATCAATCAGCATACATCGCTATGGTATAAAATTGTTAAAAACTTGTTAATAAAAATTAAAAAAAAACTTGCAGAATATGCTTGCACGCCCTACATTAGAATCATCAAGAACGACGTACTTTGACAGCCTTACAGGAATACGGAAAGTGAATCGGGCAAACCTTCGGGAGCGCTAAAGATCACGGAAAGTCCCTGAATTACCGGAAAACAGAAACGGCGCAAGCAACAGGAACCGCAGGTGATTAAGATAAGGCATTAAAACGGACCGCAATTTTTTACGGAGAAGCGCGGCACCAGTAATGAACTGAAAGGAATCAATGTCCGCAAGGGCAACAGAATAGCAGATCGGTCATATACACAAAACTTGGTACTACCTGAGTAACTACGGTTAAGCAGGGAGTCAGGAAACGGAAGTTCAAATCGCAAGAGGAGGCTTCCGTTTTCGTTTTTATACGGTTTTTTCTGCGAGTTTATTATGATTTCCATTTTACCGCCCGCCTTAAAATAGCTAATTTAGTCGCCTATGAATAAGGAAGGCAAAAGTAAACCGAACGGGAAGGAAAAGATATTTGTTTTAGATACCTCGGTTATCCTGTACGACCACAACGCCTTCGAAAATTTCCAGGAACACGATGTAGCCATCCCCATACAGGTGCTTGAGGAGCTGGATAACATGAAAAGCGGCAATGATACCCGCAATTTTGAAGCCCGCAGCTTTA
The DNA here is from genome assembly GCA_028288125.1 of Mucilaginibacter sp. Classification (GTDB taxonomy): domain Bacteria; phylum Bacteroidota; class Bacteroidia; order Sphingobacteriales; family Sphingobacteriaceae; genus Mucilaginibacter. Next base: position 13,546 of record JAQBOH010000142.1, on the reverse strand, counting down.
TCCGGCTGATCGACGATATTTCACACAACCATTTGATCAACAAATGGCAGCCGTTAAACGGGAAAAGCAAGGGCAATTTTAAGGTGATTATGGACACGGCCTCACTTATTACCGATGCGGAAGCCGTGTTTGGGTCGGATAAAATAGACCACCGCATTTTAAACGCGGCGTTAAGCCTGCAGGAAGAAAACCCCGATAAAAAAGTAGTGTTGGTTTCAAAGGATATATGCCTGCGTTTAAAAGCCAAAGCACTAAACCTGCATGCCGAAGATTATGAAACCGGAAAAATAAAAAACCTGGATGAGCTGTACACCGGCGAAACCACTTTAAATAAAGTTCCCGAAAAGCTCATCAGCCTGTTAAATAAGGAAGACAGCGCCCCTGCAGACAGCTTTGACATGCAGCCGCATACCAGCAATCATTTTTACATATTGAAAGGGAAAAACGGCTCGGTGCCCGGTTTTTATAATTCAAAAACGGCACAGCTGGAAAAAATTACCGAGCAGCCTGTGTTCAATATCTTCCCAAAAAACATCGAACAGGCCTTTGCCATTCACGCATTGCTGCATCCGGATATTAAACTGGTTACTATACAAGGCAATGCCGGTACAGGTAAAACCCTGCTGGCGCTTGCCGGCGCGTTGGAGCAGCGGAAACATTTCCGGCAAATTTATGTGACCCGGCCTATTGTGCCGCTGAGTAATAAGGATATCGGTTTTTTACCCGGCGACATCAAATCAAAGGTCGACCCGTATATGGCGCCTATCTGGGATAACCTTAAATTTATAAAGGACCAGTTTGCGGATGACGAAAAGATGCAGGCCAAGATCGATGAGTTGGTTGAAAACGACAAAATATCAATAGCCCCGCTAGCCTTTATCCGCGGACGCACCCTGAGCAAAATATTTTTCATCGTTGACGAGGCACAAAACCTGACGCCACACGAAGTAAAAACCATTATATCCCGCGCAGGCGAAAACAGCAAATTCGTATTTACCGGGGATATTTACCAGATAGATACGCCTTACCTGGACGCCGAAAGCAACGGGCTAAGCTACCTAATTGATAAAGCAAAAGGCCATCCGCTTTACGCGCACATCACCCTGCAAAAAGGAGAGCGCAGCGAGCTGGCTAATTTGGCGACGGAGTTGTTGTAGTTCAGTTGCCAGGGGCATTACTCGATTTCTTTTCCAATTTATATTGGAGGTAAAAGACAAGGATTAGAAAAGCTATGGATGCTCCCAAAAGAGATTTTATAATTACTATCATACTTTTCATTTCTTTCTCCGCTTGATAAGTTTGTTGAAGATATATAGCCTTTTGTTTGCTTGAAAGTTCAGGCCGGGTTTCAATGCTCGTTTCAACAAAACTTTGATCTTCATATTGTGACTCAACGTTAACACATTCAAAGGCGAGAATTAACAATATGAAAAGCATCACGAAAGGTAATATATTTAATAATTTGCGATAAATCATTCCCTTGATTTGAAATTGGTTCAGTGATATTAGATGAGTAAAGTTAAGAAATTTAAGCTAAAATATTCTCCGTTACCTTCCCAATGTCGTTACTTATCTTATTGATGAACCCTAGCTGGTCCCGCAGCAAAGCATCATCGGCTGATAGGCCGGGTTGCTCGTTCGGGATATTTTCGGCCAACGATTTTCCAGTGCTGAATCCGGCTGTATTTCCATTCAGTTTTTTACCGGCGTCGTTTAAAACGGCGATGCTGCGTTTAAGCAGCTTCAGATTTTCTGCTGCTGAACTATGCAAACCTTTTGCCGAAATGCCCGAAACGATCGTGGCGATGTAAGACGATAAAATATGGTTAAGTACTACAAACTTGTGCACTTCTTTTATTTTCTTTTGCTTGCTTTTGGGTTCGGATGTCATCCGCTCGAAAGCGGCGGACAGGTTTGCCGATTTTACAAATACATCTTTACGGGCAAGCTTATATTCAATGGTACCAACTTCTCTGCCCGAAATGCTTTCCGCGATCTTCACCAGGTAGTTTAAATTGGCTTGTATCACGTCGCGCAGGTTGTCCTGTATCTGCTCAAATTCCCATGCCGGGAAAAGGGCATAGCTGGCGATAAAAGCAATGGATGAGCCTATTATGGTATCGATGATCCTTTCTTCCACCAAAACGCCGACGCCCAGAAACTTGAACAGGATAAGTACATACGGAGTCATGAAAATTACGCTTACCACATAATTTAACCGGATAAAACTGTAGGTGCCCATCATTAAAACAACAAGGAAAACAAATTGCGCATTTCTTTCGGGTATAAATTTTAAGATCAATATACCGATAATGCCCCCGGCAATCGTACCGACAAGGCGCTGGTAGTTGCGCTGTTTTGACAAACTGAACCCCGGTTTTAATATTACGATAATGGTGAGCAATATCCAATAACTGTGATGGCCCAATGCTACGGTTTTGCCCATTATAAAACCGATCAAACAAACCAACGACACGCGCAGCGCATGTTTGAAGGTTGCCGAACCGAAGGAAAGATTATCAAAAAAAACATGCGGCGAATAATCCTGGTGGGTCACAAATTTCGCGTACTCTTCGCTCGCAGGATCGCTGATGGCTGATTCGGACGGTTTTGAATTGTAATATTTATAGATGCTTTTTACCCGTTCGTTGAGGTCGCGCAGGTTGATCAATATTTTTTTGAGCGCTAAATTGCTCACACTCTCGTCGTTTTTACGGATAGCGTCGATTCGCAGCTTCAATTGTTCAAGCACGGTATCAAAGGCCGGGTTATGCTTTATGCGCGTGTTTGACAGTACCATATAGGCCATGTTGTCCACCTCATCGGCCATGCCCTGCAAAAAGAGCGCTATCTCCTTTAATACACCGGTTGTACCGAATTTCTCCCTGATATCACGATAATCATAGTGAGTAGCCATGATCTGCTCATACATATCCACCAGGTCGATAAAAGTGAGCACCAGTATGCGGCTTGTCGCGGTTGATTCCTTTACGATCATCCTGCTTTTAAAAAGCATTTCGCGTACCGCGTCCTGGTGCTGGCTAACTTTAATTTGTTGCGATACCAGTTTGCGGTAATTCTCGTCGACGTCGGTATTGGGCAAATAAAAGTCGGCCTTTATGCGCAGGAACCTGGCGATATCTGTGATGTTTTCGCCGAGGGTTTGCTGTGCCGCACGATATGGCCTTACCCTAAAAAACAACAGGCTGAACAGCATATACCATATTCCGCCCGCCAGGATAATGGCGCTAAAGCCAATAACTTCCGAAGGTTTTACGGCCTTGTCCATCATAAATATCATCACCAGTAATGCCGACGTGCCCACCAGCGATGCCCGGTTGCCATAAACAGCAAACATGGAAAATATAAAAGACAAGATGGTGATCTCCAGCCCTAAAGTAAAAACGTTCGATCGCGCAAAGCCGGTTATCACGGCGACAACAAAAAGGCATATATTGCCTAGCGCCATGGCGTTGCGTTTGTGTACCACCGGGCCGGGATTATCGATCACGCAGATACAGAGCGCTCCAAGCGAAAGCGTCAGGCCGAGGTCTGAATAATTAAACTGGAACAAAACTAACGAAGGCAGCAGGATGCCAAGTGTCATACGTAAACCGTCAGAAAAATACTGGCTGTAAAAAAAGCTTTTTATTTCCCTGGAGCTGGTTTTCATAAATGTTTTTTAGATGCGAAATACGACGTGGAAATTTACTAAATTAAAATCTTTAGGGTCTTTTTTAATAAATATGTAATTAATTGCATATTACTGTTATTAATTAATCATTAATTCCTAAATTTAGCCGGTAGTAGCTGGCTTTCCTTTTAAATTCACCTGGCGACATTATAGCCAATGTTAAAGCCGTGTTGTTTTATAAACCAATTATAAATAAAACTTTAGTTTACAATTTTAGCAATATGCCCTCAACGTTAAAACTCAGCCAGAGAGAAACAGCTTTTAATCATGAAGTTGTAACCCGTTTTGAGTTGTATAACAGTTTATTTCAGACCTTGCCATTTTACCAGGTAAAAGACACCGGTATATTACTGCCGTTTTTCAGCTCGCATTGCGAAAAGGAAGCAAACAAGCATGTATCTCCGGCATCGGTTATTGAATCCTTCTTCAAAAAATATGTACCTGATATCGACCACCGGGAGCAGATAAACCGCATGTTCCGCTTTATACAATATATCGAACGGCAGGTGGTATTGTTTGACGCGATTGAAGATTCTTCTTTTAGTAAGATAGGACGTTCTGACGATAGCGGTACATTGCAAAGCCTGCTGCAGCAGGGATCGATAAGCGAGCAGTCACGAAACGACATCAGCCGGAAACTGAATGATTTTTCGTTACGCCTGGTGCTCACGGCGCACCCCACCCAGTTTTACCCTGGAAGCGTATTGGGTATCATGACCGACCTGATAGAAGCCCTAAAAACAAACGACATCAACAGCATTGATGTGTTATTACAGCAGTTGGGTAAAACGCCTTTCTTTAATAAAACATCGCCAACGCCGGTTGACGAAGCGGTTAGCCTGGTGTGGTTCCTTGAAAATATTTTTTATCATGCCGTGTCGGGTATCCAGTCGAAGCTGGAGGAAGAATTTGATGTAGCTACCGGCCGCAGTAATCAACTGCTGGAGCTGGGCTTTTGGCCGGGCGGCGATAGGGATGGAAATCCCAACGTGACGACAGAAACCACGAAGTCAGTCGCCAGTTTTTTACGTCAGCGAATATTCAGGTGCTACTATAGGGATTTCAGAGTGTTGAAAAGACGCATTACCTTCCGGGGCGTTGAAAAGGCAATGGCGACGCTGGAAAAACTGATCTACCAGCATGCATATAACAAGCCGGAGCCAAAAGATCTGCAGCCCGAGCTGCTTGACCTACTGCAATCTATCCGGCAAACGTTGGTTACCGAACATGACAGCCTTTTTGTTAATATCGTTGAAGACCTGATTAAAAAAGTTCGCCTGTTTGGCTGTTATTTCGCTACGCTCGATATCAGGCAGGATAGCCGCATATTGCGCCAGGTATTTGATTTTGGGGCTCAGCAGCCGGAAATAAAGGCCGGTATTAAAAGCGGTTATAATGAAGTCGGAGAAGAAGAGAAATTAAAGCAATTATCATTTAACGAGGCAGATTTTCAATGCCCGGATGATGCCGACGATATGCTATGTGATACGCTGAACACCATCAGGCTGATGAAACAGATCCAGACCGGTAATGGCGAAAAAGCTTGCCAGCGTTTTATTATCAGCAACTGCCAGCAGGCATCGGATATATTACAGCTGATCAACCTGTTTTTATGGAGCGGCTGGAAAAAGGATGAACTGACGGTAGATTTTATGCCGCTGTTTGAAACAGTAAACGACCTGAAGCATGCCGCCGGAGTAATGGAAGCATTATATACCCACCCCTTTTATAAGCAGCATTTGCAAAAAAGAGGTAACATGCAAACCATTATGCTGGGCTTTTCGGACAGTACAAAGGATGGCGGTTACCTGATGGCCAACTGGTCGATCTATAAAGCAAAGGTTGAACTTACCGCGATGGCCCGTAAATATGGCATTGCCCTGGCATTTTTTGACGGAAGGGGCGGCCCGCCCGCGCGCGGAGGCGGTAAAACGCATCGTTTTTATGCGTCGATGGGTGAGGAGATAGCCAATGAGCATATACAATTAACGATACAGGGACAAACGGTGAGCTCGCAATACGGATCGGTGGAGACGGCAAGGTTCAATATGGAGCAGCTCATCAACGCGGGCATCGTATCAGCCCTGCACCCTAACCGGAACGATCTGCTGGATAACCGGCATAAGGAGCTTATCTCGCTGATGGCTGAAGAAAGTTACAAGCTATTTATGGATCTGCGCCAGCATCCGCTGTTTGTTGAATATTTGGAGAAATTCAGCCCGCTAAAGCTGCTTTCGCATATCAACATCAGCAGCCGCCCTACAAAACGTAACGCCGGCTCGGCGCTTAAACTGGAGGATTTGCGGGCCATCAGCTTTGTAACGGCATGGAGCCAGTTAAAGCAAAGCATCCCGGGTTTTTATGGCGTGGGCACCGCTTTAAATAAGATGAAGGAAACCGGGAATTGGAAAGAAGTGAAGGACCTGTATAGCTCTTCGGGGTTTTTTAAGACGATGGTAGATAACTGTACCATGTCAATGTCGAAATCAGATTTCAGAGTTACGGCGTATCTCGAAAAGGATAAAAAGTTCGGTCAGTTTTGGAAAATGCTCAAGGATGAATTTGAGCTAACCAAAACGATGCTGCTCGATTTAACAGGCAGCAAGGTGCTGATGGAAGAATACCCGGTTGAGCGCCGGTCGATCGCTATACGCGAACGAATTGTTTTGCCGCTGGTTATTATCCAGCACTATGCGCTGAGCTGCTTAAATAATTGTACCGACGAAGAGTTGACTAAGATCTACGACAAGCTGGTGATCCGTACCGTTTATGGTATTGTTAACGCCGGGCGGAATCTTGCGTGATGTGTTCGAGGTCGGAGGTCTGAAGTCAGAGGTCTGAAATACGACTTGCCGGACTTTACTGACTTTCCGGACTTTTCCGACCCTCCCCCGCAAACCAGATGAATTAATAGTTGTTATACGTCCATAACAGCTTCCGAATGAAAAATCTAATTTACCTGACATTGGGTGTGATTACCCTGCTTGCGGTACCGGCGTGTAATAGTAAACATGGAAAGAATTATAACAATGAAACGCTTGTTGACGCGGACGGGCTATCATTTGTAAGACAAGCTGCGGAGGGTGGTCTTACCGAAATTAAGGCATCCGGCTTAGCCCTAACCAAAACCAGCAACCAGCGCGTATTGGCATTGGCGAAAATGATGATCGACGATCATACCAAGGCCGGCATGGAGTTGAAAAAAATAGAAACCGGCAAATTGGTTGTTGGGAATGATACCATAAACGCCGAACACCGGAAGCTGATAGGGGAACTTACCGCAAAAACAGGCCCTGCTTTCGACAAAGCCTATATCGATATGATGGTTAACGATCACGAACAGGCCGCGAAATTATTTGCCGGCGCCACCCGCAATAACGCGGTAGCGATCAAAGATTTCGCAACGAAAACCTTTCCCGTGATACAAATGCACCTGGATTCGGCAAAGGCCGTGCAGGCATCGCTGAAATAATATTCATCGTTGAAATAATATTTGTAGAGACGCAATGCATTGCGTCTCTACAATGCTGATAAAAAAATTCCGGTTAAGACTGTATATTTGAATGCAGTTTAGGCAGTCTTAGCATTCATGAAAAAAAACTTTTTTATCGCCTTTGAAGGCATCGACGGCAGCGGGAAAAGCACCCAGGTTAAGCTTTTAAAAGGAAAGCTCGAAGCCGAAGGATTGAAAGTTTATACCACTTGCGAACCCACTGATAGCCCGATGGGTAAAATGATACGGGATATTTTTAGCGGACGCGCCGAAGGCGACCATCGCACCATCGCCGCGCTATTTGTCGCCGACCGGCTGGACCACCTGCTCAATAAAAAAAACGGCATCCTTAAAATGCTCGAAGAGGGGTACACCGTAATAACCGACCGTTATTATTTATCATCCTACGCTTATCAAAGTCCTTATATGGACCTGGATTGGGTGATCAAAGCCAATTCGCTTAGCGCCGGCCTGCTGCGGCCCGATTTGAATATCTATATTGATATAACACCGGAGATGAGCATCGAGCGGCTAAACCGGGGCAGAACATCCATCGAATTGTACGAGACACTTGATAACCTTACAAACGTTCGCACCAAATATTTCGAGATAATGGAGTTGCTGAAGGATGAAGAGGAAGTATTAGTTGTAGATGGCGACCGTACGCACGAAGCCATCTCAAATGAAATATGGCACGCGATTCTGCACAGGTTTCTGCAGACGCCCGCTATGTAATTAAAACAACTTCAGCTGCTGTTGCCCCGGCGGGTTGGCTTTTCCAATAACGGTACGGCCGCCGTATTTCCATGAATCGTTTCTTTCTTTTTCGATCACCTGGTCGAAGTTGGCGTTGGGCGTAAAATCCTTTTCGGCCTGTTGTGCCACTTGCGTCAGCCGTTTAATGGCTTCATTTTTTTCGGAATTGCCCAGTTTTGATTTATGGATAGCATTTTGCAAAACGCCGATGGTTTCGTCGTACACTTTTGTAGGAACCGGGAATGGGTGGCCATCTTTACCACCGTGGGCGAACGAAAACCTGGCCGGATCTTTAAAACGGGAAGGCGTGCCATGTATCACTTCGCTCACTAATGCTAATGATTGCAAAGTACGCGGCCCTAATCCTTGCAGTAGCAGCAGTTCCTCAAAATCTTTTGGCTGTTTTTCGTGCGCCAGCCATAAAACGGCGCCGAGCCTTTTCAGGTCGACATCTTTGGCTTTTACGTCATGGTGTGCGGGCATCACCAGTTTATTGATCTCTTTCAGCATATGGTCCGGGTTTTCCGCTGCGATTTGCATTACGCCTTTTCTCGAACTATCAGCCTGCTTATCGGCCATGTTTAAAATTTGCCCCGCATTTTGCCCGTAAATAAAGGTGTGCGGGTCTTCAACGAACGACGTTAGCCCTTCCGAATGCCAGTGATATCGCCGGGCAGTTTTACTTTGCGCGCTCATGCCTTGCTGTACCACGGCCCATTTGCCGCTGCTGCTTAAAATGAAACTATGCGTGTATAGTTGAAAGCCATCCTGTATCGCTGTATTGTCAACCTTCGCGCTAAGCTTGCTGCACTTTACCAGGTGGTTGCCATCAAGGCCGGTGCTTTCGCCGATCTTTAATAACTCGTCGGGCGTTTTCCTCGAATATTTTCCTTTTCCGCCGCATATATAAATACCCAGCTCGCGGCTGTGCGGGTTTACCGCGCCTTTGAGTGCGCCCATTACCGAGGTGGTAATGCCGGATGAATGCCAGTCCATGCCCATCACCGCGCCCAGGCTCTGGAACCAGAACGGGTCGCTTAATCTGCGCAGCACCTCATCCTTGCCGTAGTCCAGCACGATATTCTCCACCACGGCGAGGCCCAGCTTGGCCATCCTTTCGGCCAGCCAGGGGGGCACATGTCCATAATGCAGCGGCAAATCAGCACTTCCCGAACGCTTCATGCTAACAAAGTTAGTAAAAAAGATCACAGATTGAACTGATTTGTCGGATTATTATGATTTCTGTATACAGGCGCAAAGTAGAGACGCAATGCATTGCTCTTACGGTATTTGATCGAAAATATTTACATTAGCCTCACCAATATAAATCGCCTGTTGAAAATCGCTGTATTTTGTTTTTGTGCATTAATCGGATTGGCGGCCTTCAGCCAGCCAGCGCCGAAACCTTATGGCCCATTACCATCCGAACGGCAATTAAGGTGGCAGGAAACGGAAATGTATTGCCTCATACATTTTGGCCCGGATACTTATACCGATAAGGAATGGGGTTATGGCGATGAAGACCCGCGGATCATAACCCCGACTGAATTTAGCGCTATGCAGATCGTTGGCGCCGCTAAGGCGGGAGGATTTAAAGGTATTGTGGTTGTTGCCAAACACCACGACGGGTTTTGCCTGTGGCCGACTAAAACGACCGGACACAATATCTCCCAAAGTCCTTATAAAAATGGGAAAGGCGACCTGCTGCAGGAATACCGCGATGCCTGCAATAAACTAGACATGAAAATGGGCGTTTACTGCTCGCCGTGGGACAGGAACAGTGCCCTTTATGGCAAACCCGAATATGTGACCGAAGTTTACCGCAAACAGCTTGAAGAGTTATACACGCATTATGGCCCGATATTTATCTCCTGGTTCGACGGAGCCAACGGCGGCGACGGCTACTACGGCGGCGCACGTGAGGTACGTAAAATCGACCGTTCGACTTATTATGGCTGGCCGGTTACCTGGGCAATCCCGCGTAAACTGCAGCCGGGCGCTGTTTTGTTTGGCGATGTTGGCCCGGATGTAAGATGGGTGGGTAACGAAAGAGGCCATGCCGGCGAAACCTGCTGGGAAACCTATACGCCACACGCTCCGGATGCGGGTAAGGAGCCCGGCAATGGGTATACCAAAGATCATGAAGGCACCGAAGGCCAGCGCGATGGCAAATACTGGATGCCTGCCGAATGTGATGTAGCCTTAAGACCCGGATGGTTTTATCATAAGGATCAGGATAGTAAGGTAAAATCCGCCGATACATTACTTAGCCTGTATTATCAAAGCGTGGGCCGGGGCGCCTGCCTCGACCTGGGACTGTCGCCTGACAGGCGCGGATTACTGAACGATAACGATGTAAACGCGTTAAAACAATTCGGTAAAATAATAAACGAAACGTTCGCGGTTAACCTGGCAAAAGGAGCGACACTAACGGCGAGCAATGTGCGCGGCGGCAATAAATTGAAATTCGGCCCGCAGCATTTGCTGGACAACGACCGGTACAGCTATTGGGCTACGGACGATAAAGTTACAACCCCTGAACTGATTGCTGACCTGCATAGCAGCACTACATTTAACATAATACGATTAAGAGAAAACATTAAGCTTGGGCAACGAATTGAAGAAGTCGCTATTGACGCTTCCCGCGATGGGAAATGGGAGCAGATTGCAACGGCCACCAGCATTGGGGGTAACCGTTTGATACGATTGCCAAAAGCAATTGTTGCCAGTAAAGTGAGGCTGCGTATTACTAAATCACCGGTTTGTATAGCTTTGAGTGATTTTGGGTTGTACAGGGAGCCGGGGAAATGAAAAACGAGCAGGGGTGTCATGGTGAGGCACTCGTTCTTTTAACGTATGAAATAAATAAATAAAATAACTATGAACTCAATTTATAAAATGACCTTATGCTTCTTGCTTATAAGCACCTCAATTCAAACATTCGCTCAGGAAGCCCCATACGACACCCTTACCAAACCCCAACTTATTTCCAAACAATTTAGCTTTACCGAAGGGGCTTCGGTGGATAAAAAAGGGAACGTGTTTTTTACCGACCAGCCGAATGATAAGATATGGGAGTACAGTACCGATGGCAAACTGTCAGTGTTTTTGGATAGCGCCGGCCGGTCGAATGGGATGTATTTTGACAAGAAAGGCAACCTGATTACTTGTGCGGATGAACATGAGGAGCTATGGTCGATCAGCCCGGATAAACAAGTTAAAGTGCTGCTGAAGGATTACCAGGGTCATTTGATGAACGGGCCCAACGATATCTGGATCGACAGGAAAGGCGGCATTTATATAACCGACCCATATTACCAGCGGCCATGGTGGACACGCACCAAACCCGACCTTGATGGGCAAAAAGTTTATTATCTGCCGAAAGGCAAAAACCAGCCTATTGTTGTAGATACCGATGTAAAGAAGCCAAACGGCATTGTTGGTACACCCGATGGCAAATACCTGTACGTGGCCGACATCGGGAATAGCAAAACCTATAAATACGTTATCAATAAAGACGGTACATTGAGCCACCGCAGCTTATTTGTTGAACAAGGCTCGGACGGTATGACGCTGGACGAAAAAGGCAACGTATACCTTACCGGGAACGGCGTAACCATTTATAATCCGGAAGGCAAAAAGATAGGCCACATCCCCGTGCCAGAGCCGTGGACAGCCAACTTATGCTTTGGGGGAGTGAATAAGGATATTTTATTTATAACAGCTTCTAAAGCGATCTATACGCTGAAAATGAATGTGAAAGGGGTGGAGTAATTGATTGAGTTCAATTAACATGAATTTGATTGTTAAATTGTAATTTAACACCGCCAATTATAAACCAATAACCTGTCAATTCACAGATAGGCTTGTAGCTACTCTTCTGCTATAAGACATTATCTATGAACCATGAACGATAAATTATGGATGGATACATTCTGGCTTTAGACCAGGGCACCACCAGTTCGAGAGCTATCATTTTTGACCATAGCGGGCAGATACGCTCGGTTGCTCAAAAGGAATTTACCCAGATATTCCCACAGCCGGGCTGGGTGGAACATGACCCGACCGAAATATGGTCGACCCAGGCTGGGGTTGCTGCTGAGGCGACGGTTAAGCTGGGCATTAACGGTAAAAATATCCGCGCGATAGGTATCACCAATCAGCGTGAAACAACCATTGTGTGGAACCGTGAAACCGGCGACCCGGTTTATAACGCCATCGTTTGGCAGGACAGGCGCACAGCAGCCTATTGCGACCACCTGAAAAAGGAAGGCTTAACGGATTTCATCCGTTCAAAAACCGGCTTAATCATCGACGCCTATTTTTCGGCTTCCAAAATAAATTGGATTTTAAATCATGTTAAGGGGGCAAAGGAACTGGCCGCCGCCGGTAAACTGGCTTTCGGAACAGTCGACAGCTGGTTGGTTTGGAAATTTACCCGCGGCAAAGTGCATGTGACCGATGTAACTAACGCCAGCCGCACGATGCTCTATAATGTCCGTAAAGAAACATGGGACGAGGAGCTTTTGCAAATATTTGACATCCCCAAAAGCATGCTGCCGGAAGTAAAGCAGTCGAGCGAGATCTATGGCCAAACAGAAACCACCATTTTTGCCTCAAAAATCCCGATTGCCGGAATAGCCGGCGACCAGCAGGCAGCATTATTCGGGCAAATGTGCATTGACAAGGCGATGGTTAAAAATACCTATGGCACCGGCTGCTTTATGCTGATGAATATTGGCGACGATTTTATCGAATCAAAAAACAACCTGCTCACCACCATTGCCTGGAAAATAAACGGGAAAACGCAATACGCTTTTGAGGGAAGCATATTTATTGGCGGGGCAGTTGTGCAATGGCTGCGCGATGGGCTGGGCATCATCAAGTCGTCGGCCGAGATCGAGAAGCTCGCGTTAAGCGTGAATGATACGGGCGGAGTATATTTCGTACCTGCTTTTGCAGGACTCGGCGCTCCGTATTGGGATCCCGAAGCAAGGGGAACGATCGTAGGCCTGACACGCGGGACAACGGCAGGGCATATTGCCCGCGCGGCTATCGAATCTATCGCCTACCAAACCGTAGACGTTTTAAGGGCCATGGAAGCAGATGCAGGCTTAAAGATAAAGGAACTGCGTGTCGACGGTGGCGCGACAGCTAATAACCTGCTGATGCAGTTCCAGGCTGATTTGCTTGATTGCAAAGTGATAAGGCCAAGTGTGGTGGAAACAACGGCGCTTGGTGCAGCATATTTAGCAGGCCTTGCTGTGGGGTATTGGAACAACGTGGAAGAAATACAGCAGCAGTGGCGATCGGAACGGGATTTTATTCCTGGGGCCGACCGGTCGGAAGTGCAGGTTGCCATGAAGGGATGGGAAAGGGCGGTTGATGCGGCGCAAAAATGGGGTTCTTTTAAGTAAAAACTCAAAATTAAAAAGTCAAAAAGCAAGTCGGGCAATGCTTTGATCGCGACGAGATTGCCGCGCTATCTCTGCCAATGACATAGTTTATAAACTTTGTATTAAATCTAATCATTATGACACCATTTATGGCCGAACTGATCGGCACCATGTTATTGATACTTTTAGGCAACGGTGTGGTTGCCA
>JAQBOH010000118.1 GCA_028288125.1 Mucilaginibacter sp. | reverse complement strand
ATTAACTATCCCTATAATTTGCTTTCCCGGCAGCTGCTCTTTGGTATAATGTTTGGTGATTTGGGCGCTTGTCCATTTAATACCCAGCGGGCCAAAATCAACTTTAACTTTATACGCAGGCTTGCGGGCTTGCGGAAAGTCCATTACCTCGAGAATGGTTCCCGCCCTTAATTCCACTTTTTCAAAATCGCTCCAGGTAATGGTTTCCATAGCTGCAAAGTTATAAACCTTTTGGTGTTTAATATTCACTTGCCTGGTTTTTCCGGCCGGGGATTGAAACGCCTGGAAACAGCTTATTTATTTTTTATATTCGGGGGAATATTTGCTTCCAATAATTGTTGTTTGATACTATATTGTGAAAGCATTTATATAATTTAACTTTGGATTGTGAAGTCGGTCATTTACGTGGTTATTTTAATAAAATAGTATGAGGAATCTTCTGCTTATTTCGTTAGTCTTTCTGTTTGCGTCAACAATAGCAATTCAAATGTCCGATGCAAAGCCAACCCGGGATGCAGCCTGCGGAATACCTGAAATTAAACGCTGTACTTCATTTTTAACGGATACTGTCCCCCCTGCGGATGTAATGGATGTTATTACTGCCGTAGTTTATTCGCTTAATAATTTTAATATAGAGGCGGTTGCAAATTTGTATACACCCAATGCGGTAATCGCTGACGATGAGCCACCCTATTCATGGAACGGGCCCACTGCAGGCGTACAATGGGTAAATGCTGTTGAGCGCGCGTGCAAGGATAATCGTTTAACGAAACTGAAAGGATCAATTGAAAGCGTAAATGTATTTCAGCAATCGAGCGATAATATTTACCTGGTAGTACCTGTCACCTACACGGGTAGCTTACCTGGAAAAGTCCATTTTAAAGCCGGAGGCGCTTTTACATTTGTATTGCGCTTAACAAACGGCAAATGGTTAATAAAAAGCCAGGCCTGGATGCCCAGGAAGGGAATGTAGTTTTGAGGCTTAAGTCACAAGTGCCCAATTCAATTTGGGTCGAACTTCTTGATTTACAGCAAAGCCATCGACGGGCCGCCGAAAAGCACTTAAGCATCTGAAGTTAAAGACAAACAGCCGTTATCGACTCCCGGCTAACGACTTAAATACTCAGCCTGCCCTCGGTTGAATCGGTTGAAGTTAATTGCCCTTCGGGAACTGAATGGTGCGGTTTGGTTAAGAACGGCGATTTCTTTGTGAAAATACCTAAACAGAATAAAAGACCGCCTAAAAGCAACTCCGGCCAAAACACTTTTGATGAAAACGTATATAACCAGGGAGATACCATTAAAATAAATCCCATCAATACGTCGATCACCAAATGTATTTGCATGGGGAACTGCTTTACAAAACCTGTTTCGTTATCTACAAAAACGGCCATGATGAATTGCAGCCATCCGATGTATATCGGGATCAATAAAGCGGCGCTTGATACATTAACCAATCCAAATAGCCATGGTGAAGCTATAAGCGTAAAGCTTAAGATATAATTTAAAACACCGTAAACTGCTGTTGGAATGAATGGTTTCATTGTGCTATGCTATTTGATCGTTTTCAACTAATAAATAATCCTTTCGGATAATTGTTTTCAAAGGTATAAATTTTGGAATTATCTGAGCCAGCTTTTTTATAATTTCTGGCTTAACGGCTGTCCTTTTGTTTTGGGGCATTGATATTGTTATGTCATAATTCGCCTTATTGGTTTAAAAAGCTTACCTTTAATAAATCCGCTATAAATTCTTGTTAGAATTTACATCACTGCTATAAATTTAATTATAAATAGTTAGCGTGAGCTAAACCCATATAGGGTCGTTCAATAACTAAGCCACGGAGAAAACATTAATCAGCAACATCATGAGCAAGGACAGACAAAATGTAAAAGAGAAAAAGAAGCCCGCGAATCCGCTTGGTAAAAAAGCGCCCTCGGATTATCAGTCAGGGAAGAAAGATGCGGTAAAACCAATAAACGAAGCAGGTAAAAAGAAAAAATAATGATAAACAGATCAGTTGAGTCACAAGCCAGGGAATATGTATACGACCTGAAAAATTGTGCAAGTGAGTACGGTCAAAATACCCTGGAAGGCTGGGAATTCAGTTTGGTTACTGATGTGGAGAAAACCAAAATTGAGAAAGATTATTATCCGACTGTTTCGGCCCATCCCGAACAGGAGTCGTTATTTGAGATGCTCAAACTGGTTAAGGGAAAGCTGATGCTGCCGCTAAACAATGCTGAATACGGTTTTGACGTCGAGTCGGCAAACCATAAAAACGTAAGGCACCTCATAGCGTTTAACCCCAAATTACATCGGTAAATTAAGTCGAAAGTCCAAGGTATTGAGTCTTGAGTCTCAGGTTTTGATTCACGTGACTCAAAACCTGAGACTTAAGATTTACGGGTATTCTTTTTTACGAGCTGCGAAGCGATCAGCGAAAATATGCCCAATATAATGCCGAATCCGGCGCCGAAAATTGGCCCCATTATAGCCATGGTCAACCGTGGGTGCGTAGCAAGGGACGCAGGTAAATGAGCGCCCATCGAAGCCATACCTGGATGAAGTGACTCGTATGTTTGCCGAAATGCGATGTGAACAGACGTAATCCAGATACAGTTCACCATGCTTACTAAAAAGCCGTGCCAAAAGTACATACCGGTACAAACTTTAGCGATAACATATGCGCAGAAAATAAATAACACCACCCAAAAAGCAGGTTCAACTTTTTCGGGGATCAGGGATACTGTAGCAAAAGCCATTATCAATCCGAAAACTGATAATTGGAAGATGATTTTCCAGTTCATGTGATAAGGTTTTTTATATAAATGTAAAAAAATATCGGCATAAACAAATGAAATGCGGATGATTATTCCAATAAGGTCCCTGGTAGAACTTATTTTTTGCCGGTTGTAACGACTATCTGGAGGGAAGGTTTACTGTTTAAGGTTTTACCGGGTTTAATTTCAGGCTATTCTTTTTGGTTATAACTGCCACAACCGCCGAAGCGCCTTTTGTTCCTGCACTGGTCGATGCATCTTTAGTAACAGATATGCTTTCTATGTCATTCGCGTTTATTTTATTTAAATTATCAACCTCCTTACCATCTACAATATAATGCGGACTAACCGATAAACCATTTGAATAAATTACCGGCGTATTACCGGTATCCCGTTTTACAACTGCATTTATACTTGCCGAATTCGTTATGTTTGAATTAGCCTTGTTTTCAATTACTACACCGGTCTTGTTCTCAACGGCAGTGGCAGACTTGCCATCGTTTAATGTAAAGGCGATTGGCACCGAATAGACTACCCTAACCAAATGGCCGTTCTGCAGGCCGGGCGTCCATTTTGGCGATTGTTCAATCACGCGCAAAGCCTCCTGGTCAATATCGTTTTCTACGCTTCGGGCCACGCTGATATTTGTCAATGCCCCGTCTTGTTCCACTACAAATTTAATGATTACCCGCCCTTGTACATTGTTTTTACGGGCCTGTTCGGGATATTTAATGTTTTTAGACAAGTATTCGCCAAATGCCTTTATACCGCCCGGAAACTCGGGTACTTGCTCAACAGCGGAAAAAATCTTGTCATTTTTTTGGAGAGTGGTATCGGGTACAGATATCCAAACAGTTTTTGGCATATTGAGACGGGGGCCGGATATATGATTTATATTTTTTTGGGTGGATGTAACCGGAAAGTCCGAAGTGGGGTCAATTTGGCCAGGCGCAGCTGTAGCCGGAATTAAAAACACCTCCTCGGCCTTTTCATTAAAAAGACGGACAGTGCGGCTATTGGTAATAGTTGCAGATGACAAAATGAGCATCATGATAAATAACGGAGCCGATAGCCCGTATTTAATAAGCGCCACCCGGGTCGACCGGCTTTTATGAAGCATCATAATACGCTGTTTTAATAAGCTATGATTAAAAAACGGGTTTACCAGCCGGTGCGCGGGCATGTTAAATGTTTGGTTCAATAACAATAAAGCATATTCTGCCTTGCCTGTACCCGATTTAAGGGCCTGGCGATCGGCAATAAATTCATGAATATGTTTAATAGCTAAGCGGTAAAGGTACACTACCGGGTTAAACCAGTTGATGATCATTACCAGTTCGATCAGCAAAATATCCATGGAATGCCATTGACCCGCGTGGGCAAGTTCGTGCGCTGCTATCACATCCTGGTTTGTCACGTTATTCCCCAACCTTATTTTTTTAAAAAACGAATAGGCAACAGTTGGCTGCGGCTGGTTTATTATCCTGCGCAATGTGATTATTTGCCATATAAACCTTGCAGCCAGGAAAATAATCCCGGCCATGTATACAGCAACTCCCAATTGTCCAATGGTTATGTGGGTGTTTTGGATGGGGTTAAACCGGTAAAACATAACCGGGCTGCTATAGAGGGTATTTTGCACCCGTTGGGTGATAAATAAACTTTTAACCCAATCGGATTGTATAAGCGGAATAATAAATGACAGTAAGGCTGCTGCAACCAGGTAAATACGGTTAAGCTGGAAAAATGTCTCCTTGCGCAGCAGCAATATATAAAACCCGTGAAATAAGATCAGGTAAATATTTACCAGCAGCAAATAATGCCATCCATTCATGATTATTTTTCTTTAAGTTTTTCAATCAATTTCATTATCTCGTCAGCCTCTTTCAGGTCTATCTTCTCCTTTTTCACAAAATACGAGAACATGTGCTTTACCGAGTTATCAAAGTAGCCGTTCATTAGTTTATCGGTAGCAAAATTTTGATATTGCTCTTTGCTTACGACAGGGTGATACTCGTGACTTTTTCCAAAGGCTTTATGCCCGACAAATCCCTTCGTTTCCAGTATGCGGATAATCGTAGATACCGTGTTGTAAGCGGGTTTTGGCTCGGGAAGCACATCAATTACATCTTTTACATACCCTTTTTTTAATTGCCACAGAACCTGCATTATCTGTTCTTCGGCGCGGGTTAATTCTTTTATTTCCATAATTTTTTAATTTTCTTCGGGCGGGACTGGTAAGGATGATTAAATGCATGCAACTTAAATGCAATACTCATTTCTTCAACCATTAATCGAAGTTAAATGATATAAACGAATTTTACAACTAGATTTTTAGTTTATTTTATGATAAACTTTTGCGATACATTTTTGTAGTTTAACAAATTCTTAACCTAACGAATGAATATATTATTTCATGGCGCCGCCCGTACAGTTACCGGCAGTAAACATTTACTTCAATTACGGGACGGGACCAGCATCCTTTTGGATTGCGGAATGTTCCAGGGCATGGGCGAACATACTGAAGACCTGAATGAACATTTTGGCTTTAATCCCAAAAAAATCGATCACCTCATATTATCGCATGCGCATATCGATCATTGCGGGTTGATACCGCGCCTGGTCGCGCAGGGATTTAACGGCCAGATATTTTGTACGGCTCCGACAATGGACCTGGCGCGTATCCTTTTAATGGATTCCGCAAAAATACAGGAGCAGGATATTGCCTATAGCAATAAGCACCGGCTTAAAAAAGGTATGCCACTGCTGGAAGCTTTGTATACCGAAGAGCAGGCTATAGAATCGCTGCGGTTGTTTAAGATAGTTGACTACCATGAAGAATATGCTATAACCCCTTCGGTTAAATTTAAATTTACTGATGCCGGCCATGTTGTTGGAAGCGCGGCGGTGCATTTAGCTGTTACTGAAGAAGGGAAAACGACGCACATTACGTTTAGCGGCGATATTGGCCGGTACGGCGATATGCTGCTGAAAAGTCCGCAAATATTTCCACAAGCTGATTATATTTTACTGGAGTCGACGTATGGCGATTCGTTGCATAAAAGCATAGGGCCGATTGAAGACGCGCTACTCGATATAATTAAGCAAACCTGTGAAATAAAAAAAGGGAAGGTGATCATCCCGGCATTTAGCGTTGGCCGTACGCAAGAGTTGCTATACGCGCTAAACGCCTTGGAATTAAAAGGCATTTTGCCTGATATCCACTATTATGTTGATAGCCCGCTTTCAGAAAAGGCGACGCAAGTTTTGATGGACCACCCGGAAGTTTACAATAAGGCGGTGAATAAAGTGCTGAAAGTTGATGCGAACCCTTTTGGATTTAAAGGGCTTCGGTTTGTGCAATCAACCGAGGAGTCGATAGCCTTAAATGACGACCCGACGCCATGTGTCATTATCTCATCGTCGGGAATGGCAGAGGCAGGCAGGGTAAAACATCATATTAAAAACAATATCGGCAATCCTAAATGCACCATCTTAATGGTAGGCTATTGCGAACCCAATTCACTTGGCGGCCACTTAGCGCGAGGCGAAAAACAGGTGATGATATTTGGAGAAAGTTACAATGTGACAGCGGAGGTCCGATCGATTAAATCGATGAGCGCCCACGGCGATTATGAGGACCTTTTACATTTCCTTTCCTGTCAGGATCCCCGTAAAGTAAAAAAAATATTCTTGGTCCACGGAGAGTATGGCGTACAGCAGCACTTCAGGGAAACTATTTTGGCAAAAGGCTTTCCCGTTGTGGAAATACCCTATCAACATGAAAAAATTGAATTGTAATGATGAGCATTAAAAATAATAAAACAAAATATGGAAATTTTTCTTCTATTTATAGAAAAATTTCCATATTTGATTTTGAAAGAATGTATTATGGCAATTAAAAAAGAAAACGAAAAGCCATCACCCCAAAAGCATAGGAAGCATGTTATTTATACCACCGATGATTCAGCAACAGTATATGCTGCCGAGCAAGAATTGATTTATGGCTATAAATCCCTTTACGGTGATGACATCAGTTTGCTGACCAATTCAAAAAAGGGACTTAATGCCAATGCGGCTCTTGATTTTCTTTCACTTTCCGGTTTTACACAGGATGAGTTCCAGGAAACATTTAAAACTACTGTTAAAACAATTCAAAACCACGTTACCCGCGATTTAACCCTAGATGCGGCGATAAGTGAAAAGCTGCTTAAATCATTTGCCTTGTTTGATAAGGGCATTAAAACATTTGGTTCGGCTAATAGCTTTCACCAATGGCTTGGTGCTCCTGCCTACGGGCTGGGCAACCAATTGCCTTTTGATCTGATGGATACTATTACAGGGATACGGCTTATCGAAGAAGAGCTGATTCGAATTGAATTTGGTGACTTGGCCTGATCATGCTCGTTTACAGGATATCGCTGACCGAATATGCAGGCGGATTAGTTGCATCGGGCCGGGCAGCGCGGTGGAACCCAAACGAAATTAAAATGATCTATACAGCGTCTTCACGTTCATTAGCCTGTCTTGAAAATGTAGTTCACAGAGGCCAGGCCGGTTTGACGAGGGCATTTAGTATAATGACTATTGAATGTCCGGAGCGTATTAAAATAAAAACAATTCATGAGTATGATTTATCTCCTAACTGGATAGATTTCAATCAAGTGTGGGTCACACAGCATATCGGAGAAAAATGGATCAGCGAAAATAAATATGCAATATTATGCGTGCCTTCTTCTATAGTTGAAGGCGAAGTTAATTACCTGATTAACCCCGATCATCAAGATTTTAAACAAATCAGCGTAATCAAAACACAGCCATTTACGTTTGATAAAAAGGATAAAAAACTAACAATAATATGGGGCACAGAATTTTGAACATCGAATGATGAAGGATTGTTACTTCATCATTCGATGTTCAAATTAAATTAATTCCGTGCGATAGCTGGTTGAGCTTTTGGCAATTCTTTACGCGGGATCATTTCGTCGCGCTGTGAAGTATTGTAAACAAATGAAGCTACAATAGTTGCGGCCTGTTTCAGGTCATCTTCGCTTAATTTATCGTAGGTATCCTGGTTGCTATGATGGGTACGGCTACCATAGTCAAGCGCATCCTGTATAAACTGAAATCCCGGTATACCCACTGCGTCAAACGAAACGTGATCGGTGCTGCCGGTGTTCCTGATAGTTATGGTATTGGCGCCTAAATCCTTAAATGGTGCAAGCCAGGCTTTAAAAATTGGTGCAGCGGCAGAGTCGCCCTGTAAATAAATACCGCGTATTTTCCCGGTGCCGTTGTCAAGATTATAATATGCCGATAGCTTTCCCTGTTCTGGTTTGAGCTCCATGGTTTTTGGGTCGCCGAAGTGGTTAAGCACATAGCCTCGCGAACCAAATAAACCTTGCTCTTCCGAGCTCCATAAGGCAATGCGAATGGTACGGCGCGGTTTAAAGTTTACGGCTTTTAAAATGCGCATTGTTTCCATCATCACCGCGCTGCCTGCCGCATTGTCTGTAGCGCCTGTAGCGCCGTGCCACGAGTCGAGGTGGCCACCGATCATCACTACCTGGTCTTTCAATCTTTTATCAGTGCCGGGTATCTCGGCTACTACGTCGTAGCCTTGCAGGTCGTCGGTAAAAAAACGGGTTTTAATATCGGCCTCCATAGTCACTTTTATGCCGGCTTTTACCAAGCGCAGAATACGCTGGTAATCTTCACTGCCGGTTTCCAGCTCCGGCGCAACCGCTTTTGCCGTGTCTGCATACGATGCGCCGTTGGTGGTAAATACCGTTCCGTCGCTGCCACGCGCCTGGCTCAAAACCAATCCAACGTTTTCACTCATTAAGAATGTATTTATCGCAGTCCGCATCGCGCGGGCCTTAGCCATTGCGGCAAATTGCGGAGAATTACGGTCAAATGCCCTGCGCTGTGTGGCTGGCTGGTTTGTTGCCTTAGCCATAGCATCGAGCTCTTCGTCGGTATAACGCGCGGCATCGGCTTTGAAAGTCCGTTCAACACCGGCCTTAGTATCAAATATTACAATTTTGCCGTGCAAGGTTCCTTTATATTTATCAAGATCGGTAACGGTATCAGCTTTAACTAAAACCACATCGCCTTTTATCGCGCCGTTTGTCCCGGGCGTCCAGGCTTTTGGGATGGCAACAATAGCGTGATAATACGGAACAGTTATAGCCGCATAGTTTTTCTCAACTTGCCAGCCTTTGCCAAACTTTCCCCACGGCTCGCGTTTTGCATTTACCATGCCCCATGATTTTAATTGGGTAACGGCCCATTCCTGCGAATACTTTAGCGAGGGCGAACCAGATAAGCGGGGTCCCGAAACATCGGTTAAATAAAAAGCGGTTTCCATTACTTTTGAATGGTTTAACCCTTCGTCACGGATCTTTTGTACCATGGCAGGGTCAACGCTTTCCTGGGCAAATGCCGAACCTGTCATACCTGCAAAAAGCAGGCATGAATAGAGTAATTTTGTTTTCATGATTAATAATTTTGTCAGTTGTAAACAAACGTATCAATAAAAATCGCAAAAATTGAAACGGGGCTTTAACAAAGTTGTTACAGGATTTCTTTTTTAAAGTATATTTGAATAATGAGTTCATACCGGTTAGACAGGACGGCCTTTAAAGCACAAACGGCAGAGGAAGCTTCAAACCATGTTGCTTATTATAAAAAGCTGACCTGGCAGGAGCGTTTACGCATTGCCAATTACTTAAATAGCGTGGCATATAATTATCCGGAAAACGATCCGCCGCGCCTGGACCGAACTGTTTTCAAAATTCGGTCGCGCAAATAAATTCAAACCCTACAACCATGCTCAAATCAGCTGTACCTATATTAGCTTCCCTTAACGAACAGGAGTCGATTAAATTTTACACCGAAAAACTGGGCTTTACTTTTCATTCCAGCTGGGAGGGATACCTTATTTTAAGTAAGGATAAAGTGCAATTGCACTTGTGGCCCTGTACCGATCCCGAAATCCCTAAGGCGACAGGCTGCTATATCAACGTTACCGGGATAGACGAGCTTTACGCCAGGTATGAGCCGCTTGGCATCATCCATCCTAATGGCAAACTAGAAGAGAAGCCCTGGCGGATGAAACAGTTCAGTATTCTGGATAATAATGGAAATATTATCCATTTTGGCGAAGATATGGGCGATGATTAGTTGATGAGCAGTTTATAACCCCGCCCATGTACATTTATGATCTCAACGGTCGGATCGTCTTTCAGATACTTTCTAAGCTTGCTTAAAAAAACATCCATGCTGCGGCCGTTAAAATAATTGTCGTCATGCCATATATTCAGCAATGCTTCTTCGCGCGTAAGCACTTCATTCTTTCGCAGGCAAAGTAAACGCAATAGTTCAGCCTCCTTGGTTGACAGCTTTTGCTGTACCCCGCCAATGCTGATAACCTGCAAAGCATACTCGAACACATACCGCCCTATTTTAAAACTCGTTTGCTTTTCCTCTTCGTGCTTTTCAGAATTGCTCATTCGCTTTAGCAGCGCGTTTATGCGGAGAAGGAGCTCTTCAATTCGAAAAGGTTTGGTAATATAATCATCCCCCCCTAAATTAAACGCTTGCGTTTTGTCTTCTATCATTCCCTTCGCGGTAGCGAAAATAATAGGTACGTGGGCGTTGATTTTCCTGATATCCTTACCCAAAGTAAATCCGTCCTTTTTGGGCATCATTACATCCAGTATAAGCAGATCAAAGCTTTGTTTAGTGAAAGCCCTCAAGCCTTCTTCGCCATCCTTGCATAAAACAACATCAAACTTGCCCTTTAACTGCAGGTAATCCTGTAATAGCATACCCAGGTTCGGGTCGTCCTCTACGAGTAATATTTTTTTCATGTTTTCGAGTCCGGAAGGCCGGAGGATTACTTATCTAATTAAATCAGGCATCAGCTATAAAGTTGCTTTCGGTCTTTCGGGACTCCTACGCTACCTGGAACTTCAACTCAAATTCCGACCCCTTTTCCTTTTCGGATCTAACGCTTATAATCCCGTTAAGTCGTTTCACCACCGTATTTACATAACTCAAGCCTAATCCAAAGCCCTTAACATCATGCAGGTTGCCTGTGGGAATACGGTAAAATTGTTCAAATATTTTTGTTTGCTGGTCGCGGCTCATGCCCACGCCTTTATCGGCCACCCGTATAACAACCTGCCCATTTTTGTTTAGCGTACTAATGGTAATATCTGGCGATCCGTTGCTGTATTTGATGGCGTTATCGATTAAATTATAAATAACATTTGAAAAGTGCAATTCATCAGCGCTAATGATCGCGTTTTCAGCATTGAGCTGTAGTGTAGTAGCCGCACCGCATTTCTGCAGCTTGAGTTCCATACTGTCCACAACAACAGCTATCATTTCGTTAACGTCAAGCGGTTTTTTATCCAGTTTAAAGTCGTTTTTATCAATACGCGCAATATTCAGCACACGCTCAATATGGCTGCCCAAACGTTCATTTTCTTCGTAAATAATATTAGCGAGGCGGGCCACGCGGCTTTTATCCTGGGTAACTTCATTGTCCTTCAACGCCTCGCTGGCAATCATAATGGTTGAAACCGGTGTTTTAAACTCGTGGGTCATGTTATTGATAAAGTCGGTCTTCATTTCCGAAACTTTCTTTTGTTTCAGGATAGAGAAAATGGTATAAACAAAGCAGAAAACCAAAACCAAAAGCAAGCCGCCGGTGGTAGCCATGGTAGCTGTCATCTTGTTTAATATCAGCGTGTTTTTCTGCGGGAAGGCAAGTTTGATCATTCCCGGATCGTTTATTACCTCCTTGCTGAATATTGGGGTTTGGTAAGTGGTCCCGTTGATAAAAGTCGGCTTTTCTCCTGTTTCGTCACTTGCTTTTGAAAATATAAGCGAATCGCTGTTTGCAGTGGTAACTTCATAGCTAAAAGGTAAAAAAATGCCTTCATTATGCAGTTCAAACCGCAGCAATGTATCAATCCAAAATGGATTGATACGCATTTTAAGCGGCTCGCCGTATCTTCCGTATTCTTCGGCTAAATTTTCAATAACTGTTGATTTCCCGGGTGGAGAATTTTTCAGCGAATCTGCTTCAAGCAATTTTCTTATTTCCCTGAATTGCCTTTCCTTTTGTTTTCGGTCCTGCTCCCGCTGCCACTGCGCATTTAAACGTGGCTGCGAAATGACTTGTTTACCGAATTCAGGGTCGCTATATATATACCTTATAGTATCGTATTTATGCAATTTTTGAGTTTTTTTTACCGGCGCGGCGTTTCTGACCAGTACAGGTGTTATTCGTCCGTGCACAATGCCAAAATCATCCGTAAACTCTTCGTAATGCAACTGCAGATCAACGGAGCTGCCCTGCATAAGCCTGGCCATTTCGTCATCCATACGTTTATGCAGGATCATACGCCTCAAGCTGTCACGCAGCAACGCGATCTTCTTTTCGCGGCTGCTTAGTAACTTTTTTGACCTGGGTTCGGGGCTGATATCTTCGTCTACGGTATTTGCTTTTTTTGAGTGCGCAGCTTTCCATGCTGTTTGGCCGGTTAGTGCTTTTGTATTTAGAAAATTAAGCGCATCATGCTTGGAGATTTTTGTCACTACATTATTAAGGGCTTGCTTTACCGAGCTGTCAAAAAGCTCAGATTTCAGCTGAAACGATTGCCTTAAAAAATAAAATTGCATACCCATTACACCTAAAAGTGCGAAACTCATTAAGCAGATAATAAGGGCTATACTTTTCTTTTTCATCCGGAGAACAAAAATATTTTAAAAAAACGGACCTATTTTACATTTAACACTTTTTAACAAATAATATGCAACATTTAACGACTTGAAAGATAGGAGTTTGCTAATTTTGACACAATTAATAACTACGATATGAAAGCACATTTTTTAAAACCTGGATTTGAGCTAATATTTTCAATTAGTTTGATAGCCATACTCGCACTTCCCCCTGTGCTGATGGCGCAAAACCAAAAGGATCTGGAAATAAAAATTGAAAACGGGGATACCACAGTCAACGGTAAAAACATCAAACAGCTTTCTGCCAAAGAACGACGGCAAGCATTGACCGACATTAAACATTTAAACGACGGGAATGGGGCCAATAATGAGGCAGACCGGGCCTTTTTGTTTCAGCAGCGGGATTCAGTTAACGGTGCACCCGGCCATATTAAATTTAAAAGAAACGGCAATCGCTTTCCGGTAATCCATGATGACATGATAACCAGGGACAGTCTTGGTAACGCAATGAAAATTAATCGCGGTAATTTAAATACGAACCGCAGCTTTACATTCCGTTACCGGATGAACAATGATAACCCCGGCAGGAACGAGCTGCTTGGCGATCATATTGAGGGCACTTTAAGAGGCTCGTTAATGGGCTTTGAACGACGAAACAGTCAAAATTTTAATTATGTGAGTACGAATAACGACGGAATAAGCACCCGCGTAAGTTTCCATGTATCTGATGCTTCAAACGACGACCTGAAGAGGATATCGCATGTTGAGGGCACTAAATTTGAAATTGATGATCTAAACCTTGTTCCTGAATTTACAAGCGGCAAAACGTTACTAATGTTTAATTTACCTGCAAAAACGCCGGTCGAGATTAAATTATGTGACAGCGAAGGCCACCTGATCTGGAGCGAAAAATCAACCGGAAGCAGCTTCAGGAAGGCCTTCAGCCTCGGCTTAAACGGCATTTACTTCCTCCAGGTAAAACAAGGTAAAAATGTTGCAGTAAAACGCATTCTTAAAGACGAATAGATTGAGTTTGCAGTGGCCGGTTTGCAGTTGCAAATTACTATAACTGAAATAGCCCTTTTAAATTTAATTTAAAAGGGCTATTTATTTCATGCTGAGAGCTACTGCCAACTGCCTTAAAAAGGCAGATCGTCTTCCTCGGGAGCAGCGCTGATATCAGCAGGGGGGGCGTACTCAGGTGTAACGCTGGTTCCGGCGCCGGCCAATACGTTCACCTTCCATAGTTGCAGCGAGTTAAAATACGTTTTTTTGCCGGTTTTATCTGTCCATGGACGGCCCTTCAAATTAAAAAACACTTCAATATCATCGCCAACCTTAACATTGTCCAATAAATTGCAGCGGTCTTGTATAGCTTCGAACTTTAAATATTCGGGATACTGTGGATTTTCGATATACTCCAAAATCAGTTCCCTTTTTTTCAGTGAGTCAGTAACCTGTACGGTTGGAGCCACTTCATGTACCTTACCCTTAATTTCCATTGTAAAAAAAATTTAAAGTGTAAAGTTAATAGATAAGAAATAAAATCGGGTGCATTTAATTCATAAATTCGCACAAAATCATGCAAGTTTTCCACACTGAAAGTAAAATCATCATTACCTGCAACAAAAGGCTTTCGCCGTACCTGCAAACAGAGGTCGAAGCCCTGGGTTTTAAACCAACACGGGTTTTCCAAACCGGGATTGAGCTGTTGGGTACCGTTACCGATTGCATTGCGCTGAACCTTAATCTGCGCTGTGCCAGCCAGGTATTATACCTGCTGAAAAGCTTTACCGCCGCCGACCCGCAGCAGCTTTACGATAACCTGGTTGAAATCGAATGGGAAAAGCTCATCGATTTCTCCGGCTATTTCTCTGTATCCTCAAATGTTAACAACGAGCATATCCGCACGCCGCTTTTTGCCAATGTAAAAGTAAAGGACGCAATTGCCGACCGCATAAAAGCCCAAAAAGGTATCCGGCCAAACTCCGGCGCCGAGGTTAATAAAACACTGGTGCATTTGTACTGGCAAGATACCGGAGCCGATATATTTTTAGATACCTCCGGCGAAACGCTGGCCAAGCACAGCTACCGCAAAATTCCCGGCAAGGCGCCTATGCTCGAAGCCCTGGCTGCCGGCACTATTATGGCCACTAAGTGGGATAAAAACAGCACGTTCATTAACCCCATGTGCGGCTCGGGTACGCTGGCAATTGAGGCGGCGTTATTAGCTACCGACAAATGCCCCGGCCTTTTCAGGATGAACTATGCCTTTATGCATATCATCGGTTATGACGAAACAGTTTTCTTTGCCGAAAGAAGAAAACTAAAAGACAAAGCCAAAAAGGAGATCGGTTTCAGGATCATCGCCACCGATATTTCGGAAGACGCCGTCGACATTTCACAAAAGAATGCAAAAACCGCCGGCGTCGACCATTTGATTGAATTCAGCGTTTGCGATTTTGCGGATACCCCGGTGCCCGAAGAGCCCGGCATAGTGATGTTTAACCCCGAATACGGCGAGCGCCTGGGTACGCATACAAAGCTGGAAGCCACCTATAAGCGTATCGGCGATTTTATGAAAAAAGATTGCCTCGGCTACCGCGGCTATGTTTTTACCGGCAACCCCGATCTCGCCAAAAAGATCGGCCTGGCCGCCGCGCGAAAGATTGAATTTTATAACGGCAAGCTCGACTGCCGCCTTTTGGAGTATGAATTATACACAGGCAGTAAACGCGAGCCCAAACCCGCGGAGTAATCGTCTGTGGTGTTCGCTTTGCTGAGAGACGAACACCCCGAACACCCCCGAACACTGGCAAAACGCTGTAATTTATCCGCATGATTTAGAAACAATGGCAGGAAAATTGGCGTTGTCTATTTGTATCCAAAAAATCATTTAATTTTAGCCAACCAATGTTGGCAGGTGTTTGGAGTCTTCCGAATAATCTATTCGGCATTCAGCACTCGTTATTAATAACCAATGAAAAAGATATTCACAATCATAACAGCTCTTACCCTGTCGCTCCATTGCCTGGCGCAGGAACAATTATCGTTTCCGTTCCAGGGCGGGAAAGACATCATGACGCGTTTTTTTAAGGACAGTTTAACTGTTTCGCCGGAGATCATCCAAAAAAAAGCTTCAGGCTCAGTGATCTTTAAATTTACCGCCGATATACAGGGCCGCATTTCAAAGATCATTATTTATTACGCCGATGATGCTATTTTGGCGCCTCCTATAATTGAGGCATTAAAAAAGTCGAACCATAAATGGATCATCCCCGATCACGAAAAGTTCCATGATTTTATCATCCCCTTTTCGTTCAGCTTTAACACCCCGGCAGCAGAGACCCGCGTCCTCCAAACCGAGGTGTACGATTATTACCGCAATCGTAAACCCGTGGTAACCGACAACCAGGTGCCGCTGGATATTGCTACCTTGTTGCCGACGGTGATGGTGAAATATGATATTACGCGGTGATATACCCGGACTGCGGGCTTGTTCGCTTGTTCCATTTGGTCATGTTTACACCTTTCACCAGCAGCCACAGGCAAAGCGACAATTCAGCGATAAACGGGGGCAGCAAAACAGCAGGAAACATCCGGCTAGCTAACGTTGGGTCAATGATCAGCGCAAAGCTATTCGCCAGGTAACACAAACCGGCAATTTGCATCAGCACGCCGAAAATTCCGGGCAAGTAATCCGACTTGAAAATCAAATATCCCAAAACAAGGCACGTACAGCCGAAAAATATAAGGCCAACACCAAAGCCGTATTCATGCAGGTGGATATAAAGATAGCCCAAAGCATTTAACTGATTTGGTTCAAACGTCTTTAAATTAGCCGTGCCCGCTATTGCAAATAATGCCGTTAGCAGGTTTAACTTATTGGCCACTAAAACAGCGGTCTGTATCAAATTGAAAAGCAAGGCAAGCATAGCAAGATTTTTATTTACCGGCTTCAGTAAAACATACAATATAAGCATTAAAGGCACGTCGCAAACATGCATCAGCAGGTCGGTGGCAATACTGATTCGCCACAGCATTTCATGCGTCATAATATTATTAGCCGTAGCCGTGGCGTTGCCTGGTACAACGAGTTTGTCCCGCACAAACAGCTCGGCAAATATACCTGCGGCTATAATAACCAGGTACAGCGCCCCGCCGATCCTTGCGTAAGTTTGCGGCGAGGTTTCAACATTTTGATCTGCGTTCATCTTCTTGATTTTTAATCTATTGTTTGATGAGTGAATGCCGGGGTTGTTACAAATCATCCGCACCTGTATACGGCGCGCCCGCGCGTGGCAGAAAAGTTGCTATCCCTCCCATTTGTTGGAGTTGTTTCAATAGTGTTCGGAAGAGTTACTCGGAGGGTATTACCTTTACAGTCAAAAACGCAAGTCCCCGCTAATCAATAATCCACGTTAAACGTAAGCTTTACCACATACCGCGAAGCGCCGGGGTGATCCAGGTAGGTAAGCCTTTTGATGAAGTCAACGCGAAAAAGCTTAAAAATATTCCCGATGCCCGCACCGCCCTCGGCGTAAGGCGTATTGCTTAAGCTGTAAATGCCGTTTGAGCTGGCGGGGAACTGGAATAAATTTGCCGAATAGGCCGGATTGTTCTCGTTGCGCAAACCGCCATATAAAATTTTAAATGACAAATATTCCCGCCATTTAAGCCGTTCTATCAAAGGTATTTTATTTAGGAAAAACCCGTTAAAGCTTTGATTAACGTTCAAACCAGCCCAATGGTCGGTCACAAACTCCAGGTAATTCATCGCGTTGTATGAATTGTAACCATATGCGATCGATTGGTTGGCCGGACTTATGTTCAGCAGCGGAAACGGCACCTTGCCGGCCACTATGCCGCCCAGCAGCGTAACGTCGGTACGTCCCAATTGCGATAGGTAAAAGCGCTTCCGGATATTGGCGCCGATATTGGTATAGTTGTAGCTGGTATTAAATATCCTGGTCGATCCGTAAGCAACGGTCAACCCAAAGATGGGGTATTTGTTGTCGATGGTCGTGCGTTTGGTGCTGCCCTGCATTATTTGTTCGTGCGGCGCGTAACGCAGGCCCAGGCTCGCCTCGCGGGTATTTAAATCGTGTATAATGCTGTTGTTCGCGTCGTTCAGCTGGTATACAAGGCTTCCGGCGGCCTGCTGGTCCCATGTTTTGAGGGTCAGGTTATATGAAAGGTGGCTTTCAAAGTCCTTTACATAACTCAGCGACAGCACCCGGTTATAAAGAAAGTAAGTGGTTTTACCGCTATGGAACGATGCCAGAGCCGACTGCGAGCCGCCAAAACTTTGTCCAGGCACGTTCACGTCATACAAATAGCTCAGCTTAAAATAGTCATTCGGGAACCGGTAATAAGGCAGTTGATTCAGGGAAAGGTATGTGGCCAGCTGGTACTTTATTTTCGTGTCCCTGGTGCCATAAGCGCCATAGCCCTCCAGGTAAACCGACTTATTAAATTCCGGGGTTGTTCTTCCGCCCAGCCGCACGCGCGATCCTTCAAGATCATTGAATGAATAGATAGCATCGATCGGGCCTACTTGTAAAGGCCCGGCATCAGCATAATTTTGCGCGATCGTCGCGGCAACCCACGATGCCCTTTTAAATGATGGCATAGCCTCCAGCCGGTTAATGTTGGCGTATACCTGCGCCTTTTGCGGCGAAAGCGTATCGGGCCGGTGAAGCGCCCAATAGCCGGTATCGGCCTGGTTGATATCCGGCAGCGTACGCATATCTTTCCCGTCGTAAAACGCGCCCGGCATCGGCGCGTTTAGTTTATAGTTCGAATAAAACAGCGTCCGTTCGCCAAAAAGACCTGTGCCGCCATTTCGGTACAAGCCAAAATCGGCCTTTACATTACTTTTAACCAGGTAATAGCGCCCGCCGGGCAATTGCTTAAAATCCAGGTCGACCTGAAAGCTGTTTAAAAAGTTAACGTTAATGTGTTTATTGACGTTCATCTCGCACCACACCACCGCGTAGCCCCCGTCAAGGGTAACGCGCAATTTCCCTTCAAACAGCAGGTCGCCTTTGTTGCGCGGGGTAAAATTCACTTCAACCAGCTTTTGACCGCCCGACACGATGGTATCCTCAATAAAAAACTTGTAAAAGTCCTTCGCATGATCGGCAATAGGGCTCAGGAATTGGGTATTCAGTACCTGGATGTTATTGGTATAAATATCGATGTTATTGCCATACAGCCTGTTCAAATAAACACCCAGCCCGGCTGTGTCAATAAATTTAATAACGTTGATCTGCTTTTGCGCTTTTATTACCTGTATGGACTTGGCCGGGCTTTTACGGTAATAGTTTTCCAACAGCTTTTCGCTGAAAAACACCGGGAGCATAGTTTGCCTTTTGCCGTTAATTATTTGCGTAGTGTCCAGCATAAAACTCAGCTGGCTTTTGGTTACCCTGGGCGAAAAATTAAAAAAAGACAAGCCAGTACGTTCATACTGGTCATACTGCAGGTAATCCGCGCTTTCCATACGGTTGCGCTCCTTGTGGTCAATAACTTCTTGTATCAATTCAACCGCGGGGTTGCCCTTATTGCGGTACTTTCTGCTTTGCGACTTCACCGATACCTCCTTCAGCATTGTCTCGTTGGGAACAAGCCGCACCTGCAGCTCATTCACCTGCCCCGCCTTAATAGAGTAAGCGAACGACTGGTACCCGACATGCGAAAAGGTGACCCTGTTAAATCCGATGGGAAGGCTTAAGGTAAATCGCCCCAGCTTATCCGCGCTGCCGCCGCGGACACTGCCGCTCACCCTGATGTTGGCAAAAGGCACGGGTTTGCCGGTAACCGCGTCCGTAACCCCGCCGATAACACTTGTATGGGGTATGCTGTCCTTCCTTATTTTAATGCTGTCCGCCTGTTGCGCGGCGCCGCATAACGGAAGCAGGATAAACAGCCAGCAGTAAAGCCTGGTCAGTTTGTTCAGGGGTACGATAAAATATGAAAGGCCCGGTAGCAATTTAAATGATTGAATGTAAAGGTAACGTGTTAAAACAGGTATTGTGTGATTGAGGGTAAAAATAATCAATCCTTCCCTTCGCTACCGCAAGCGTCCCGCTTGTGGCAGAAGAACATTTGTTAAACGAAGAATACCTCTGCGGCGTTGTAAATAATTTTGCATTTTCAAAGAAATGGGCAACAACCAGGCGGGATGTTCACTCACAAGCGGGAGCGTGCGGAATGGGCCGCAATAACCGGAAGCTGTACTGGTGAACGAGCTTTAAAACATGGCCATTTAGATCGGGAGCTTCCTAAATCTTGTTCGATTATCCTAAATGGTTATAATGAAATCTCCGTCCAGCTGGTCTGAAAAATTTTCATCAGGATAAAATGTCGCGCCAGGCGCAGTGCGGCATCCAGTTGCATTGGAGCGACAATAACCGCCCTGCTTCGTATATTTGTATACCGTATCAAGCTGAATGGATCAACCGCCCGCTCAAACCCACCGTAAGATTATCCATATTGACATGGACGCGTTTTACGCGTCGGTTGAGCAGCGCGACAACCCCGAATACCGGGGAAGGCCGCTGGTAGTCGGCGGGCTGCCCGAGGGGCGGGGCGGTGTGGTAGCGACGGCCAGCTATGAGGCGCGCAAGTTTGGTATCCGCTCGGCTATGCCGTCGAAACAGGCGCTGCAGCTTTGTCCGCATGCTTTATTTGTGCGGCCGCGATTTGCCGCATATAAAGAAGTGTCACAAAAGATCCGCGAAATATTCAGCCGCTATACCGATTTGATCGAGCCGCTTTCGCTGGATGAGGCGTATCTCGACGTCACCAGCGACAAGCTCGACATCGGCTCGGCCATTGAGATCGCCAAACAAATAAAGCAAGCCATCAAGGACGAATTGCAACTCACCGCGTCGGCCGGGGTGTCGATAAATAAATTCGTCGCCAAAACCGCTTCAGATATTAACAAACCAGATGGATTGACCTTTATCGGCCCATCGGCCATCGAAGCCTTTATGGAAAAGCTGCCGGTCGAAAAGTTCTTTGGCGTGGGCAAGGTAACCGCCCAAAAGATGAAAAACATGGGCCTGCATACCGGCGAGGACCTGAAAAAACTTACTGAAGATGAGCTGACCAAACACTTCGGAAAGGCCGGCCGATTTTATTACCAGATCGTGCGCGGCATTGACAACCGCGAGGTACAGCCCCATCGCGAAACGAAATCCCTTGCCGCCGAAGACACTTTTGCCTATGACCTGACCACCACCGAAGAAATGGAAGCCGAACTGGACAAGATCGCACAAACGGTGTGCAACCGCCTGCAAACTTACCAGCTAAAAGGCCGCACGCTCACGCTTAAAATAAAATACAGCGATTTTAAACAGATCACCCGAAACCAATCGTTCCCCGCCGGTTTCAACGACCTGGAAACCGTGTGCGCCACCGCCAAACGCCTGCTTGCCGCCACCGAACCCGACGATAAAAAGGTACGCCTGCTGGGCATTTCCCTCTCCAATTTCAACGAGCCAACCCCAAAGAAAAAAGACGAAAAACCTACTGACCAGCTGATGCTGCCTTTTTAAATTTTCTCTATGTACGTCATTGCGAGGAACGAAGCAATCTCTAAACTATACAGGGCGGACCTCTAGGTCGGGGATAGCTTCGTTCTTCGCAATGACGATACAGATTATATTTCCGGGTTTATTACCTTTGTCGCCATGATCGATGTCGTATTAAAAAAAGGCAAGGAAAAAGCCGTTTTGCACCGTCACCCCTGGGTGTTTTCGGGCGCTATTGACGGGGCAAAAGGCAAACCCGCAAACGGCGACATCGTTCGCCTGGTGGATGCCAAAGGCGCATTTATGGCTTACGGTTTTTATAACGATAAGTCGAGAGTGGCCGTACGCTTGCTGGAGTGGGACGAAGCTGTTGAGGTTAATGAAGAGTGGTTTAGAAGTAAAGTGGCAGTGGCAGTAGCAAGCCGCGGGGAGGTTTTGAGCGACGATACAAACACATGTCGCTTAATATTCAGCGAATCGGATTATCTGCCGGGCCTCATCGTGGATAAATACGCCGGGCACCTGGCAGTACAGGTGCTTACCTCCGGTATCGAAAACGTATTGCCGGTAATCATCGACGAGTTGCAGCTGCTGCTAAAACCCGAAAGCATTTTTGATAAAAGCGATGCCACGTCGCGGGAGCATGAGGGATTAAAAACATCAAATGTGGTGCTGGCCGGCAGCCATCCGCCCGAACGTGTCGAGGTGCGTGAAAATGGCATCGTCTACAATATAAATATCGCCGAAGGGCAAAAATCAGGCTTCTATTGCGACCAGCGCGACAACCGCAAACTGCTGGCTGCTCACGCCAAAGGCAAAAAGGTGCTTGACTGCTTCTGTTATACCGGCGGCTTTACCCTAAGCTTTCTGCAAAACGGCGGCGCCTCGGTCACCAGCGTCGACAGCTCGGCACTCGCTATCGAAACATTAAAGGAAAATATCAAACTGAATGGCTTTGATCCGGCTAAGCTTACTGCGATACAGTCGGATGTAAACAAACAACTGCGCCAGTTCAAAGACGAAGGCGAACTGTTCGACATCATCGTGCTCGACCCGCCGAAATACGCACCCTCGCGCTCCGCGCTCGACAGGGCGTCGCGTGCATATAAAGATCTTAACCGCCTGGCCATGCTGCTGCTCAATAAAGGCGGGCTGCTGGCAACTTTTTCCTGCTCGGGCGCTATGGATATGGAAACATTTAAACAGGTGCTGGCCTGGGCCGCGCTGGACGCTGGCAAACAGGTACAATTCATCCACCAGTTTTGCCAGCCCGAAGATCATCCCGTAAGGGCTTCATTCCCGGAAGGGGAATATTTGAAGGGGTTGTTATGCCGGGTGTTTTGAGGAGGTGAAAGGTGAAAATTTTTTTAACCGGCATGTCCTATTTTAAAAATCCCGATCGTCATCGGGGTATAAACAATTAAAAGGTAAAAAAATGAAAGACTTCTTATTCTTATTCAGGAGAGCTTCAGCAGCTATGCCAACCGGCTCGCCTGAGGAAATGCAAAGCATGACCCAACAATGGATGGATTGGATCGGCAGTATTGCAGCGCAAAACAAACTGGTCGACCGCGGCAACCGCCTGGGCGAAGAGGGCAAAGTGTTAAGGCCTGATAATGTGGTTACCGATGGCCCTTACACCGAAATTAAAGAGTCGTTAGGTGGTTACACGCTGGTTAAAGCCAACTCGATGGAAGAGGCTGTTGAACTGGCAAAAGGATGCCCGATATTTTCGGTTGGCGGAAGTGTTGAAGTGCGACCAATTGATCAGATGTAAGGACAATGCTGATTTGCCGGAAAGCCTCTGTACTTTTACAGGGGCTTTTTTAATCAAATGGAACAACAGGAAATAATCCCCCATTTATTCAGGACCGAATACAGCAAAATTGTCTCCGTTTTGGGTAAACTGGTTGGTTTTGAGCACATCGAAATTGCCGAAGATATAGCCAGCGATACCTTTTTGCTTGCTGCCGAAACCTGGGGCATAAAGGGTTTACCCGAAAACCCTGCGGCATGGCTC
>JAQBOH010000117.1 GCA_028288125.1 Mucilaginibacter sp. | reverse complement strand
AATTTAAGCTGCATGAAGCGCAGATGGACCAAAACAAAAAAGGCTTTCCGGATACCGGAAAGCCTTTTTTGTCAGTTAAAAAATATTATTTGTGAAATTCAACACGACGGTTTTGAATACGTCCTTCTTCAGTTGAATTATCAGCAATTGGGTGAGTTTCACCGAAAGCTTTAACTTTTAAACGTTTAGCGTCAACGCCTGAATTAACTAAGTAAGTTTTTACTGAGTTAGCGCGATCTTTTGATAAACGCATGTTGTGAGCTGCTGTACCTTCAGATGAAGCGTAACCAGCTAAAGTAACTGTGCTGCTATTAGCCCTTAAATCAGCTGATGTAGCATCTAATACCGGGTAAGATGAAGTTTTTAATACTGAACTATCAAATTCAAATTGGATATTAGAGTAAGCAGCTGCTGCTACAGCACCAGTTCCGCCCATTTTAACGGTGTCAGGTTTAGGGAATACAATCGGGCAACCAGAACCGTCAACTACAGTACCTGCAGGAGTGTTAGGGCATTTGTCAAATTGATCAGAAACACCGTCACCATCTGAATCTTTTTTCAGGTCGTTAACAGCAGTTTCAACATTTGTAACACGACCTTTAAGAGCAGCCACTTCCTGGCGAAGAGCTTCATCATACAATTCGTCGTACATCATAGCCACAGGATTTACCCAATCCATATTTGGTTTTGATTTTGTACCGAAGGTATACTCTAAACCTGCATATCCATAAGAATAATGATCTTTATTAGGGTAAGTAGAGTAACCAGCGAAGTTTGTCCCATCAATAAAGTTCATGGTATAACCAACATTAAGAGCAAGAGCGTCAGATAATTTGAACTTAACACTACCTCCAACGGGAAGTACCAACTCTTTTATATAGTGGTCGCTAGCACTGGTATTGCCTAAAGCATCAACCCAGGTCGGTTTGTAATAATCTAAACCAGCACCTGCTGATAAATAAAAATTAACCGAGTTTTTACGATGCAGGAAGTCAACGCTCGCTACATTAACTAAGCCGCTTAAAGTTCCGGAATAAAAGGTAGTTTCAAAGCTTTGGAAGCCATATCTAAGTCCTCCCCCATTATCACCTGAAACTTTACCGCCATGGAAGTCTAGTTGCAAACTGAATGAATGAGCTATTTTATCTCTCAATGAGACCCCATAGCCTAACCCAGCTTTCCAGTTTGTAGTTGTGTTGGTACCACCGATAGCTAAAAATGGTGAAGTAACACCAACATTTACACCTAAACTCCAGGTGCTGTACTGACCGGCACCGCCAAATGTTTTGGCAGTGGTTGTCGCAGACGACATTTTTGTTGAATCAGTTGTGGTTGTTGTCGTGGTGGTAGTTTGAGCATTTACCATTGCAACAGCCATCAAGGAAACAAGTGATAGACCGACTGTTTTCTTTAATGTAGAATAGTTCATAGTTTTAAGATTAAACGATTTTTAATTGTGATTTTTTTCAAAAATAGTAATTATGTTTGGTTCCATTACCAAACATTGTTCCAAATTTGGTAATAGTAATACAAATAAATAAAAAAAATTGTTTTAAAAAACTAAATAAATATATAAAAATGAAATACTTTCCTATTAATAATGAGATATTTACATTAAATAGAAAAAATTTCGTTTTACGACTAAAACCTAATTCGTTAGCTGTTTTTCATTCCAATGATGAATTTCCCCGGAATGGCGACCAAAACTTCTTATTTAAACAAAACCCTGACTTTTTTTATCTGACAGGTATTGACCAGGAACAAAGTATCCTGTTATTATACCCTGACTGTCCTAATCCGGCATACAAAGAAGTCTTGTTTTTAAGACAAACCAGTGACCATATTGCAATCTGGGAAGGTCACAAATACACAAAAGGCGAAGCGAAGAAGGCTTCGGGTGTTGAAAATATATATTGGCTGAACGAATTTGATGCCATTTTGCATACGATAATTAACTATGCAGACAATGTATATATTAATACAAATGAAAATGACAGGTATGCCCACACCGTTCCTTACAGAGATATAAGGCTTTTCGAAAGCTTAAAAGCTAAATATCCTTTACATCATTATGAGCGTTCGGCTGTTATTTTACGCGACTTGCGGGCTGTAAAATCATCTGTTGAAATTGAATTAACTAAAAAGGCCTGCGAAATTACCCGCGACGCGTTTATACGTGTACTAAAATTTGTAAAGCCGGGAGTTGCCGAATATGAGATAGAGGCCGAGATAACCCACGAGTTTTTAAGACAACGCGCCACTGGTCATGCTTATAGCCCTATTATAGCATCGGGAAAAAACGCTATTGTACTGCATTATACAGATAACAACCAGGTTTGTAAAGATGGCGATGTTATACTTTTTGACTTTGCAGCCGAATATGGTAATTATAATGCGGATATGAGCCGGTCGGTACCAGTAAACGGGCGGTTTACAACACGACAGCGCGAGGTTTATAATGCGGTTTTACGGGTGATGCGCGCCGCGACCAAACTAATTGTTGCCGGCACGATATGGAATGATTACCATGATGAGGTTGGAAAGATCATGACCGGCGAACTTATGGGTTTAGGTTTACTGGACAAGCACGACGTTGAAAAACAAGACTTTAAAATGCCGTTGTACAAAAAATATTTTATGCATGGTACCTCGCATCACCTGGGCTTAGATGTGCACGACTTTGCCAGTCGTTACAAACCATTTGAGGCTGGGAATATTTTAACTTGCGAACCAGGCATATATATTCCTAAAGAAGGTTTGGGTATACGGATTGAAAATGATATCCTGATAACCAATAACGGCAACATCGACCTGATGGCAGATATCCCGGTTGAGGCAGAGCACATTGAGGAGATTATGAATTCGTAGCGGCTTTAAATCCGTATATCAAAATAATCTTCAACAAAAGCATATAAATTAAATGTGGGATCAGCCGCCGATAATGATATAGCCTGCATGAGTTTATTTTTGTCAACACCTTCCATTCGTTTTTGCTGAATAATTTTATAAGCCTTTTCGGCGAGCAGCAATTCTTTACGACTGTTTTTTGCTTTTGCCGGGGATAATATAAAATCAGTCAACTCATTTATGCCTTCCCCATTTGAAGCAATAGTCTTAAAAACCGGAACGTTACTTTCTCCTTTTTGAGAAATAATTTTTTGCAGGCTATTCACAAACAGATCTGCATCGGGCCTGTCGGCTTTGTTTATAATAAAGGCATCGGCGATTTCCATTATGCCCGATTTGATAGTTTGAATTTCGTCGCCGCTTTCGGGAACTAAAACCAAGAGGGTAATATCGGCCAGCCCAACAATTTCAATTTCCGACTGGCCTACACCTACAGTTTCAATAATAATATAATCAAATCCGGCCGACCGCAATATATCGGTCATTTCGATAGTTTTTGCCGAGAGGCCTCCCATTGAACCACGTGTGGCCAACGAGCGGATAAATACACCAGGATGATTAAAATGAGGCGACATTCTTATCCGGTCACCTAATAATGAGCCGAGATTAAATGGCGAAGTAGGGTCGATAGCCAAAACGGCTATTTTAAGGTCCTTTGCAGTCATTTGGCTAATCAGTGCATTTACCAGTGTGCTTTTACCTGCCCCTGGCGGCCCTGTGATGCCAATCACGGGTACGTCGTTATTAAAAACCAAGCCTTTAAGCAGGTCATCTGCTCCATGCAAATCATTTTCTACGATTGTGAGCGCACGGGCTACCGATCGAAAATCTGAAAAGTGAAGGTTAATATTTTGTACGCGGTCTTTCATTTAAGGTTTATAAAGGAACAAAATATAATGTAATCTAAAAAGCGTGACTGAAAGTAACTTTTAGTTAGTAACATTTATAGAAACAGAAGTTGCAATAAAGTTATATTTGCCCTGTACGGCTATAGCGTGATCAGATATAATTTGTAATTTGATATACCGCTGTTTGTAATAAAAACCAGATGAATGAAGGTAGCGGGTTTTACTTTTATAAGAAACGCAGTAAAGAATGATTATCCTATAGTTGAAGCAATAACTTCGATATTGCCGGTTTGTGACGAGTTTGTGGTGGCCCTTGGCAATAGCGAAGATGACACCGAACAACTGATACTGAATATAAATTCGCCTAAAATAAGAATCATTCACACGGTTTGGGACGATACATTGCGCGAAGGCGGGACTGTATTTGCTGCTGAAACAGATAAGGCTTTTAATGCTATATCACCTGACGCGGATTGGGCATTTTATATCCAGGGCGATGAATGTGTACATGAGAAATATCTTCCGCTTATTAAAAAGGAGATGGAAGATAATTTAAATGATAAAGAGACAGAAGGCTTACTGTTTAAGTATAAGCATTTTTATGGTTCTTACGACTATTATGGTCACTCGCGCAGGTGGTACAGGCGGGAGATAAGAATATTAAGAAACAATAAGACGATACATTCTTATCGTGATGCACAGGGATTCAGGTTAGACGGCCGAAAAATTAAGGTTAAGCTTATTAATGCCTATATTTATCATTATGGCTGGGTAAAGCCGCCGGCAGGGTTAAAAAATAAATTACGCAATTTCAACCAGTTTTATCATGATGATGATTGGCTGGCTCAAAATCTGCCCGAAACGTTTGAGTTTGATTATAAAAACGCCGACAGGTTAATACGCTTTACGGATGGCCACCCGGCTGTTATGCAAAAACGAATTAATGCCATCAACTGGAACC
The DNA here is from genome assembly GCA_028288125.1 of Mucilaginibacter sp. Taxonomy (GTDB): domain Bacteria; phylum Bacteroidota; class Bacteroidia; order Sphingobacteriales; family Sphingobacteriaceae; genus Mucilaginibacter. The sequence continues at coordinate 9,545 of JAQBOH010000117.1, read as the reverse complement.
TGGACATTAATTTAAATGAGATACATAAAAAAATGTCGCTGAGAAGAAACCTTTTGCAAAAGATAGAAGATTTTACCGGTTGGAGGGTAAGTGAATATCGGAACTATAAGATAATTAAGTAATCCGTGGATATCAGGAAAAGCGTTTCAATTATTATTCCTAACTACAATGGGGTCAATCTGTTGGAAAAGTACTTGCCCTTTACCTTAGGGGCGATTAAAAATGCCGGCGTAGATTATGAAATTGTTGTTGTAGATGATTGTTCGATCGACAACTCCGTTGAATTTTTAAAGTCGGATTATCCGGGCATTACCGTAATCACAAATCCCCAAAATAAGGGATTCTCCTATTCATGCAACCGTGGTATTGAAAAAGCGCGGTGTGAATTGATATTACTTTTAAATTCGGACGTAAAGCTTATGCCCGATTATTTCGAGCATCAATGGAAGTACTTTTGGCGGTGGGATACTTTTGGCGTAATGGGGCGCATTGTAGATATGGATAGCGAACACATACAGGACGCAGCCCGTTTGCCTAAATTTAACGGGTTAAAATTAAAGACAGACTACTTCTATTATACCACCGACGATCAAAACAGGTTGTTTACATTTTATTTATCAGGGGCAAATGCGCTGATAGATGCCGCAAAGTTGAAACAAATAGGGGGCTTTAACGAGTTGTTCTCTCCGTTCTATTGTGAAGATATGGAACTATGCCTGAGAGCATGGCGGTTAAAATGGAATTGTTATTATGAACACAAAGCAATTTGCCGGCATGAAGTTTCGGCAAGCACAAAAAATTATCAAACCGCTAACTGGGTTAAAAGCGTCTATTACCGTAACCGGTTTTATTTGCATGCGCTTCATTTAAACGGATTGAAACTAATTGCCTGGTATTGCCAGATAACTTTTATCGATTTGCTGCCCAAACTGCTGGCAGGTCAAAGCTGGATATGGAAAAGCTACCAGGAATTATTCAGGAACAGAAAGTTGCTTAAGCAACATAAAGCAAGAATTAAAAATTTGCTGCTTGAAAATGATAGTCATGTGACTGTTTCCGAGGTCGTCACAAAAATCAGGTCATCGGTGAGAAATAAAAAGCTTATACGTTTTAAACCTTGAATTTCTGATTGACTTAAACTAAACGGTTGATTGTAAAATCCTTTAAATTCAAAAGTCATTAATTTCACGCGTCAAAACAGTCTCGATCAATGCAGTATTTCAAACCGCGTTGTTTATTGTATCCGAAAATGAAACTAACAAGAGCATATTAAATGGAAGAGGATACCCTGGTTTCCGTAGCCTTGTGCACTTATAACGGAGAAAAATATATTGCCCGGCAATTGGATAGCATTCTCCGGCAAACACACGGCCACCTGGAAGTTATTGTCGTTGATGATTGTTCAACAGATGGTACCTTTAATATTGTAAACAATTATGCACAGACTGACGAAAGGATAAAATGTTTTAGAAATAAAATCAATATTGGCTTTAATAAAAACTTTGAACAGGCCATTAAATTTACCACGGGCGATTATATAGCTATAAGCGATCAGGATGATATTTGGTTACCGGCAAAATTGGAAACATTACTCAAGAATATTAAAGATAATTGGCTAATATTTTCAAATTCGGCTTATATTACTGAAGATGATGTTATCGAAAATAAAACGTTACATGGTTTCGATCTCAAGATCAACAACTATAAAGGCATACTTTTGGCCAATTTTGTTACCGGTCACACAACGCTTTTCAACCGAGAGGCTTTAAACTATTTTTTACCCTTTCCGGAAAACGGCTTTTATGATTGGTGGCTGGGCTTCGTTGCCTTATATCACAAGAAAATGGTTTTTTTAAACGAAGTGCTTACATTACACCGCATCCATCACGCGTCAGTAATGCAGCGGCGTTTAACTTCGGTGGAACCCGGATCCAAAGAAAACAGAACTATTGCAACCATGCTGCCAGTTTTTGCGGAATATGAAAATTTAACGGCTGAGGATAAGGTATTTATCGAAAAGCTTAATCGCGCATATAATCTTAATTTAGACAGGATGAATTCGATGCCCTTGTTAAGGCTGATGCTAAAATATTATAAGGAATTGTTTCCAAATCAAAAGGCGAGAAAAAATCTTTCCCGGTTAAACTTTGCTTTCAAATATTGCCAAAAAGCAAAAAATTGAGGCGAATTTTAAACAGGCCGGAATTAAGTAAATAATAAATTAATTTTGACGGATAAATGAAGACGTATTTCAGGTTACTATCCTTTGCAAAACCAATTGAGAAATTTGCTATTCCGTACATCATTACAACCATTTTTACGGTAATATTCAGTACACTTAACCTGGTATTACTAGTTCCGTTGCTCAATACAATATTTTTTACTAAGCAAGGGGCAGCAGCCGTTGCTCCGTCGGCAATCCGACCGTCTATTATTCACGGTCTCGATTTCTTTAAATATTACACTAATTTTTTCATTTACCATTATGGCCCGTGGGGAGCGCTGAAATTTGTATGTGCTACAATCATTGTATCGGTATTGCTAAGTAACCTTTTTAGGTATTTGTCGCAACGAATAATGGAGAATCTTCGGGTTCATACATTGTTAAATTTCAGACGTTCAGTTTTTAATAACGTGATGGACCTGCACCTGGGCTTTTTTAGTAACGAACGAAAGGGCGATATTATATCTAAAATAGCATCGGACGTGCAGGTGGTTCAATATTCTGTAACGGGTACACTCCAGGTGGTTTTTAAAGAGCCTTTGCAATTGATAGCGTATATGGTAACGTTATTTTCCATATCGGCACGGCTTACTTTTTATTCATTATTAATTATACCCGTTTCGGCGTTTATTATATCACGCATTGTTAAGCGCCTTAAACAACAGGCTGTTGCTTCGCAACAAACTTATGGTACTATGATAAGCTATCTTGACGAAGCCTTGTCGGGCGTTAAAATTATTAAAGCCTTTAATGCTACCGCTTTTATAAAATCGAGGTTTGACAAAGAAAATACAAAATATTCATCAATAACCCGGTCAATGGCAAAACGCCAGCAAATGGCATCGCCGGTTTCTGAATTTTTAGGAGTATTGATGGTATCGTGCATCATTTTATACGGCGGAAATTTGATACTGAATGAACACTCTGCGATGCTGGACGCTGCAAGTTTTATTGGCTATATCGCCATTTTTTCACAGGTAATGCGTCCTGCTAAAGCGATATCCGATTCATTCAGCACAATACATTCAGGTATTGCAGCGGGTGAACGCGTACTGGCGCTGATAGATGAAAAACCAATGGTCGTTGATGCCCCCAATGCAGTGGCAATTGACGGCTTTAGCCAGGCCATTGAGTTTCAACATGTGTCGTTCGCATACCAGGACAAACAGGTTTTATCCGACATTAATTTAATCGTTCCCAAGGGCAAAACCGTAGCTGTTGTTGGTCCGTCAGGCGGAGGGAAATCGACGCTTATGGATCTGATCCCCCGGTTTATGGACCCGCAATCGGGCGAGATATTGGTTGATGGCAGGAGTATCCGAAACATTACTGCCGACTCGCTCAGAAGTATCATGGGCATCGTGAACCAGGAATCCATCCTGTTTAACGATACTATATTTAACAACATAGCCTTTGGCAAAACAAATGCAACGTTAGAACAAGTGGAAGCCGCAGCCCGGATTGCCAACGCGCATACTTTTATTACAAACACTGAAAACGGTTATGAAACAAATATAGGTGACCGGGGAACAAAACTATCGGGCGGGCAACGGCAGCGCATCTGTATCGCGCGGGCCGTATTGAATAACCCCCCCATTATGCTTCTTGATGAAGCTACATCGGCGTTAGACACTGAATCGGAAAAATTGGTGCAGGATGCACTGAACAATTTGATGAAAAACCGTACGTCGCTTATCATCGCTCACAGGCTAAGTACCATTCAAAATGCTGATATTATTGTTGTATTAAACAACGGCGCAATTGTAGAAACCGGAAAACATCAGGATCTGACCGATCAAAACGGACTGTACAAAAAACTGATTGATATGCAAACTTTTCAATGATGACATTTAAGAAAATATATTCGCGTCGAATATGGAACATGTAAGTCCTGGGAAAATTTTAAAGGAAGAAGTATTTGACTTCGAGTTTTCGGTATGCACTCTCGTAACCAACCCTAATGAGTATGCAGAAATGCGTGCTTCTTTCATCAAGTCGGGTTTTACCACCGATTTATGCGAATATTTATATATCGATAATAGTTTGCAAAACACCTATGGCGCTTATGCCGGTCTCAACAGGTTTTTACGCAAAGCAAAAGGAAAATATATTATTTTATGTCATCAGGATGTTTTGTTGCAGGATCATCAGGTAAATGACCTGCGAAAAAGGATCAATGAAATAGAAAATGCCGACCCCAACTGGGCAATAATAGCTAACGCGGGCGGAATAAATCTTAAATACACAGCAATGCACTTAATACAAGGATCAGGAAATGTATTGCATGAAAAGCTGCTTCCGCTGAAAACTGAAACGGTCGACGAAAATTTCATCCTGGTAAAGAATGAGGCTAATCTAACTTTATCAGCCAACCTTGAAGGGTTTCATTTTTACGGTACTGATATTTGTATTATAGCAGATATATTAGGCTATAATGCTTACGTTGTCGATTTTAAAATTGTGCATAAAAGCGACGGGAATCCCGACGAAGTATTTTATCGCTTAAAAAGTGACCTGATAAAAAAGTATCGCCGGGCATTAAGGGGAAGATTTATAGGAACCACTATTACCCGTTTTTATATTTCTGGAAACAGACTGTTCAGTATGGTAGGAAACAGCGGGTTTATTTTATTCATTGCAAGGCAGTACTATAAAATTTTCAGGCCCAAAAAGAATTATCTCGTTAAATGAATTACGATGCTAATTTTCATTATTGATTTAACCGGCATTAAGTGAACGATAAACCACAAACTATTGCCTGTTCTCCGGGCACCAAAATATATATATTTTGTCCTGCCGGTAATGCCACCGGAGGGCCGGAAGCCTTGCATCAGTTGTCCTATCATTTGAATGAACTGGGGTTTAATGCATTTATGTTTTATTATGTAACGCCGGATAGCCAGGGCCTTGTACACGATAACTATAAGAAATATCACCAGCCTTATGTTACCGAATTAGAAAATAAGCGGGATCATATAATGATCCTTCCGGAAACCTACCTATTCCCGATATTTAAACGGAAATTTAATTTGATCCGAAAGGTGATTTGGTGGTTAAGTGTGGTCAATTATTACAAAACCCAAAAACCGGGCATTAATTCCGGAAAACCAAAACGATTTCTTGAGGCCTTCTGGAAAGCGAAATCTGCTTCCTTTGCAACATTGAAACAAAAGGGCGTATTGAGTATTGCACATTCCTATTATTCGCTTGCGCACTTAAGGGAGAACGGCATCGAACCTATAGGGCAAATATCCGATTATATGAACGATACGTTTTTTGAATTCGCACAACCTGAAGCTAAGAAAGAGGATATTATCATTTACAATCCGAAAAAAAATGATGAATTTTTAGAGGAAATAATAAAATTAACGCCTGAATTAAAATGGATACCACTAGTGAACATGACGCCACAGGAGGTAGCCGGCTGGATGAACCGCGCTAAGTTATATGTCGATTTTGGTTATCATCCGGGCAAAGAAAGAATGCCCCGCGAAGCGTGTATCATGAAATGCTGCATGATCGTTGGAAAAACAGGATCCGCCTCTTATTACCAGGATATGCCTATCCCGGAAAAATATCGTTTTGAAAAGAGCAAAAACCAATTGCCGCATATCGTTGAGGGTATAAAGTATTGCCTGATTAACTATGATACGATAATAGGTGATTTTGATACATACAGGCAGGCATTGCACCATGAAAAGGAAGATTTTATTGACAACATAAAGAAGGTATTCGTATAAGACAGTTTTAACACAAAAACTTGTATGATCTTATAAAAATAACGAGCCACTCACGTGTGTGTGAATGGCTCGTTTTTCATATTATCAATAAAGCTTATTCAAACTTAATGCCCAATCCAATTTGCCAAACCTGGTTGCGATAATCGCTGCCGTCGGCGCTATTTTGGCTGTTTTGTTGAAGGTCAACGGCATACCTTACACGTAACTCTACATTCGGGTTAAAATCGAAGCTTACACCTAAAACACCGTCCAATATTGTTTTTTGGCCATAAGTATTGTAGTTCTGCTCGGAAGTTATATTAAATCCGTTGTCATAAGTTTGGGTTGTCGACACCGGGATAGCTAATTGAGGGCCGATCAGGAAATTAAAAGTCGGCGATAACTTAAATTTCGCCAGTAAAGGTACATCAATGTAATTTGTTCGCTGAGTAAAATTGCCATCACTTGTTGTGGCTGCCGCGAAACCTTTCTGTGAATATAGGACCTCGGGTGCGAATGATAATGGATAAATAAGGGGGATTTCCATTGTAAGTCCGGCGTTAAAACCGGCAATAGCAGCAGTTGTATAATTGCTATTGTAAGCATTTATGGTATTGGCAATATTTACACCGCCCGTTAAGCCAAACCTTATCCTGTAAAACTCATCAGTATGGCTCCGGGGAGCGGGACGCCTTACAGCCCGGCGTGGGCCATAATAATAACCTTGCGCACTTACCGAGCCTGCAACCAGCAGGCTAATCGCTAAAAAAAAGAGAATTTTTTTCATATCGTATATTTGTTTAGTTTATCCTTAGAGTAAATATTTTTCTGAAGGTTTATTGTGAGTTGAATTTTTTTATAAAATGTTCACATTAAGTCGCGCGATGAAATTTGGAATAAGTTACATTTGGCCATGCAAGCACGTAAACAGCTGTTTCAATTTATTTTATTGGTGATCTGTCTGGTTTCTATCAAGGCTTCCGCCCAAAAAGAAGATTATATCCAATCGCTAAATCATCAGAATAAGTGGGTCGATTCTGTTTTCAGGAAGCTGAGCCGCAAGAAAAAAATTGCACAGCTATTTTTTGTGCGGGCGCATACGAACAGGGGCCAGGCTTATGAAGATTCGGTTGGCAAGGTAATTCAAGATGAACAACCCGGCGGGCTGGTGTTTTTCCAGGGCGGTCCTGTGCGGCAGGCCGAACTTATCAATAAATATCAAAAATTGGCTAAAGTGCCGTTGCTTGTTGCCATGGATGGTGAATGGGGCTTAGGGATGCGGCTTGATTCAACCATATCCTATCCTTACCAGATGACCTTGGGCGCGATACAGGATAACAGCCTGATCTACAAAATGGGACAACAGGTAGCATATGATTTTAAGCGGCTGGGCATGCACATGAACCTGGCGCCCGATATGGATATCAATAACAATCCCGATAACCCTGTTATCAACTTTCGGTCGTTTGGGGATAACAAATATAACGTGGCTGCAAAAGGTATAGCTTATATGAAGGGGATGCAGCAAGCGGGGCTTTTAACAACGGCCAAACACTTCCCCGGGCACGGCGATACCAATGTTGATTCGCATCTCGACCTTCCCTTGCTGCCTTTCAACAGGCATAGACTGGACTCGCTGGAGGAATATCCATTCCGTGAAGCTATAAAAGCCGGCATCAGCGGTGTAATGATAGCCCACATGGCTATCCCGGCACTGGATACCACCAAAAATCTTCCCTCAACTTTATCCCGGCGAATTGTTACAGGCGACTTAAAAGACTCATTGGGATTCAAAGGCCTTGTTGTATCCGACGCGATGGAAATGAAGGCGGTTGTAAAATATTTCCCGGATGGCGACGCCGATTTGAAAGCCTTTTTGGCGGGTAATGATATTATCGAATTATCGGAAAACTCAGCACGCGCAATAAAAAAAATACGTAAAGCTGTCCGTAGACGCGAGATACCAATTGAAGAATTTAATGCCCGCGTTAAAAAAGTGCTTGCCGCTAAATACTGGGCAGGGCTGAACTATTACCATGAAACGTCAACAGCGCATTTAGTTGAAGACCTGAACAGGTCCGCGGCCAAAGAGCTGATTCAGCAGTTAAGCGATGGCGCCGTAACAGTTTTAAAGGGCGATGCCGCGGCGTTACAGCTAGACCCATTTCAAAAAACAGCAATTGTAAGTATCGGTGTCACCGAATCAACCGTTTTTCAGCGCGAATTGGTGAAGTGGTACCCCAACAGCACACTTTTTTTGATCGGAAAAAATTCGCCGGAGCAAGAATTAAAAGCATTGCTCGAGGTGCTGAAACCTTATCAACAGATTTATGTAAGCGTAAATGATACGCGCCTGCGCCCTGCAAGCAAACTGGATTACAGCGAAGAGGTTAAATCCTTTATGGGGGAACTGGCCGCACATCGCAATACCGTTGTGAGTGTTTTTGCAAATGCCTACACTATTGCAGGGCTTCCGGGAATCGAAAAAAGCGGCGCATTGCTGGTGTGTTATCAAATGACGGATGAGCTACAGCGTTCGGCTGTTAAAGCAATAACCCGGCAAATAAAGCCAACCGGGCGGCTGCCGGTAACGGTCAATTTATTGTTTACTACAGGGTTAAGAAATGCTTTGTAATTCGGTATAAATGGTTTATCAGTTTACTCGCCCACCGCGACGTTTTTCTTCATGATCACGTTGCCTGTGCGTTTTAAAGCTCCCCATGAGCCAAGCTCGCCTTTCAACGCTTTGCGTAACGATTTAAACAAAACATAGTACATCAGCTGGCGCCATATAAACCGTTGAGGTATAATGTAAACCAGTTTTTTGTAATCCTCTTTCTCCATACGGAAAGCGATGATCGCGACGATAAAATCGATCACCACAAAGCCAACGTAATACGCGATTATTTTACCCGGCTTATCGCTAAATAAACCGAAAATCATCATCAGATCGGCCAGCGGCGAAAATAATGGTAAAATGATCTGGAAAACAAGGATGTTCGGCATACCGATCATTCCAAAAAACTTATATTTTTTATTAAAAAGCGCTTTCTTGTTTTTCCAAAAGCTTTGCATCACGCCAAAGCTCCAGCGGAAGCGCTGTTTCAATAAGCCATTTAGGGTTTCGGGCGCCTCAGTATAAGCGATGGCTTCAGCACAGTTTTTTACAACGTAGCCTTGTTTTAGTATTCGCATGGTAAGGTCGCAATCCTCGGCCAGGGTATCGTACGTAAATCCTCCGGCTTTATAAATTGCCGATTTGCGGAAAGCGCCGATGGCGCCGGGTACCACCGTTATACTGTTGATAAGGTCGAAAGCGCGGCGGTCCATGTTTTGGGCCGTAATATATTCAATGGACTGCCAGCGGGTGATCAGGTTATTTTCGTTGCCTACTTTAACTGTACCGGCCACCGCGCCGATCTCATCATCCGTAAAATAGGTCATCAAATGATAAATAGCATCAGTTTTTAACTGGGTATCGGCATCAATGCATACTACAAATTCGCTTTTGGCATGTGAAATACCAAAGTTTAGCGCCGATGCTTTACCACCGTTTGGCTTTGTTAATAAATTAAACAGCGGATGATGGCCATAGGAGGTAT
>JAQBOH010000090.1 GCA_028288125.1 Mucilaginibacter sp. | reverse complement strand
TGACGAATCAAAACTGGGTACCTCAAAAGTACTGGCATTATCTATCGTTAAAATAAAAAATATTAAAAATGGCGCGGTGATGAGCTACCAGCTTGTGTCAGAAAGCGAAGCCGACCTGAAGGCGGGTAAAATATCTGTGGCCTCGCCAATTGCCAAAGGTTTATTAGGCAAAAAAGTGGGTGATAAAACAGAGATCGCCGTTCCTGCCGGCAAGATGGAATTTGAAATTTTGGAGGTGTCGAGGTAGTGAATGATTGACTGAGTTGATTAAGTGAGCAGTTAACCCATCAGTCAAAAAAATCATCTTTTACAACCTAATCAACTAAACCATGACCATTTTCTCAAAAATAGCAGCCGGCGAAATACCGGCTTACAAGGTGGCTGAAAGCAATGATTTTTTGGCCTTCCTGGATATTAATCCTTTAGCGGAAGGACATGTTTTGGTGATCCCAAAAAAGGAAGTTGATTACATCTTCGACCTGGATGATGAAACATATGTGGGCCTGCAGGTTTTTGCTAAAATAGTAGCCACGGCTATCAAAAAATCAATCCCGTGTAAACGGGTTGGCGTTGCTGTCATCGGGCTTGAAGTGCCGCATGCGCATATTCATTTAATCCCGATGAATAACGTAAGCGATTTAAACTTCGCGCGTCCAAAGCTTAGTTTCACATCTGAAGAGCTGGAAGCGACGATGAATAAGATAAGAAAGGCTTTGTAAATGTGCGGAAGGATGTGCGAATCTGCACATCAAATAACCCGTTTACTGTTGTCTTTAACAAAAGTATCCCAGCCGGAATATGACTTCTTGCTCCCGCTTTTGCCAGCGGGCATCCTCTGGAAAGAATGACAAACGGCTACCGCTAGTCCGTCGGTAGCATCGAGGAAATCAGGCGTTTCTTTAAAATTCAACAGGCTTTGCAGCATGGCCGCCACTTGCTCCTTCGTGGCATTTCCGTTTCCTGTTATGGATTGCTTTATTTTTCGCGGCGCGTATTCGGTGATCACTACATTACGCGATAATGCCGCTGCCATGCATACCCCTTGGGCGCGCCCCAGCTTAAGCATTACCTGGATGTTTTTACCATAAAATGGCGCTTCAATGGCCAGGCAATCAGGCTTATAATTATCTATTAACGCTACTGTTTTTTCAAATATGCGCTGCAGCTTCAGCATGTGATCATCAATGGCCCCCATCTTTACCACGCCCAGGCTGATCAGTTCGATCTTTAAACCGGTTTCCTTTACCAGGCCATAGCCCATAACCGCGGTACCCGGGTCAATGCCAAGGATGATCCTTTCTTTTTGATTTGTTATATCCACTGCAGTGATTAGAGATTGGAGAATAGAGATTAGTTTAAAACATGCAAGATAATAACAAAAACGCGATCCTAATCACTAATCTCTAACCTCAAATCTCTTTTCGCAGAACGTCCATATATTCTTTTCGGCTGATCAGTTTCGCTCCCATTGAAGCTAAATGACCGGTATGCACCTGGCAATCTATCAATTGATACAACCGGCTATGGCAGAGATGTATGAGCGCAATTTTCGACGCGTTACTTACCAGGCTAAACATGCTTTCGCCACAAAATACGGCTCCGATTTTTACGCCGTACAGGCCGCCGACCAAATTATTTTGATGCCATACTTCAACCGAATGTGCGAACCCTTCGTTATGAAGTTTGATATAGGCGGCTTTCATTTCTTTGGTTATCCAGGTACCATCCTGTCCGTTTCGGTTAATGGATGAGCAGGCTGTTATCACTTTTTCAAAAGAGGTATCAACGGTGATCCTGAATGTATCAGAGCGCAAAAGCTGCCGCATGGATTTTGATACTTTTAATTCCGCTGGAAACAGCACGAAGCGTTCGTGCGGCGAATACCATAGGATAGGCGTATCGTCGCCATACCAGGGAAATATCCCGTTTTGATACGCCAGCAGCAGGCGCTCGGTTGACAGATCGCCGCCCACGGCCAACAACCCGTCGGGCTCGGCCAGCTCCGGATCGGGGAACAGCAATCGTTCGTCGAGCCTGAATATCATCAGGCAAATTTACGCCTTGCGCCGTATCACCAGCTTTTTATTTTGCGCTTTCGCTACAGCGTCGAGGTATTGTTGCAATTCGGTGTATCTGGCTGCAGGAATTACCTGATTGGTTATGTTAAATTTGGCCGTGCTAATTACCTGGCTTTTCTCCGGAACGTAGTTATATTTTACCTCGTAATTGCCATAGGCAAACTTCAGATTTTGATTTGTTGGTAAAGTTTCTACCTCAAAGCCGGCCGGAAGGTCAATGGTGGTAATACACGTTTTTTGCAATGGATGCTCGAAATAATAATCCGTTTTACGCTTCTCTTCAATCGGCACAGTAAATGCACACAGATCAAACGCCCGCGGGCGATAAAACTGCTTGTCCCCGGTCATAATATCGCAAAATTTGTCATATTCCAAACCGATGTTTACTGCTTTAACACCATCATTATCTGTTGACGGCTTTAAGTCAAAGACAATTGGCTGCTTAATGTTAAGCGCGCGTATATAGAACTCTTTTTGATCGTCAACTTTTTGTGATTCGACCGCCACGTATTCATCCCTGTAGCCGCCCGATCCTAAAATTGTAAGTTCGGCCTTTGCCCCGCCATCGGCGTTCAGCACGATATGCGCCTCGCTGTTGAACTGGTTATCCTGCATAGTGCTGCGTGGCGTATTAACCAGCTTTCCACCATCTTCTGTAATTAAAAGAGCATTCCTGTTTTCGGTAAACGGGCCTAACTTTCCAAAAGGCTGGGTGCTGCTGGTACATTCCAGCCACGTCGTATCATTTTTAAATGGAATGCATAAAATAGCATGGTTAAACCCGTTATGCGGAAAAGAAAGATCGGCCGCCTTTTCGTTAACCCCCGCGCGGATAATCGCGTAATTAGCATTGATATTAACCGCTTTTAGCAAGGCGTACATATAGTTTGACAACGCCTTACAATCTCCGTACTTTTTTTGATCAACAAACGTTGCGGGGAAAGGCTTGTACCCGCCGATACCTAATTGTATGCTTACATAGCGCATGTTTTTTTGCATGTAATTATATAAAAACCGAGCTTTCGCTTTGTCTGTGCTAATGGTATCTGTCATTTTTTTTATTTCGGCTACGCGTTCAGGACTTAATGTACACACATCACTATTTAGCGCCTTTATCCATTGCCCAAATGATTGCCAACTGCCAAAATCACCCTGGTATCCATAACAATTGAAAGCATTTACTGCAAATAAAATATCCGGAAGAACATTCCACGAAAGAACGTTTTCTTCCTTTTTTATGGCTTTGAGGTTTTTTATCCGCCAGGTGTAAACATCCATGCCATTTGCGTTTTGTTTGTTTGGCTGAATGTTGATATTCTCGCATTTGTACCTGAATCCTACCAATGGATTAACCGTAATCATACAAATTTCATTTTGTACAGATTGCTCCACCTTGTCCTGTATTTCCCAGGGGCTAAGACTAATGAAGCTGCTAATATCCTCTTCATACGTAATTTCGATGGTTGCGGGATAGCTGGCAACTGTATGCCTAACGCCCAGGAACCGTTCGTCAGTAACCATGGTTTCGTCACCGGCAGCCGATCCGTCGTACATATCGCTTTTATGATATTTCTTTAAAAGCTTACCATTATCGGCAAAAACACGCATTTCGATATTACTGTAGCTATCATACTTTTTATTGTAGCCCATCACCAATTGTGCCTTGTAATCGCCTTTTTCGTTTAATACGGTTACAATGCTATGGTGTTTTATCGTTTCCTTCCCGGGCGCGGAAACTGTTATAATATCTTCCGAAAACCTGACAACAGCATTTGCATTCTCCTTTAATGAGTCGGGAATGGTTGACGCCATATATAAATCCTGGGAAATCTCTTTATCCTGAGCATAGCCATGATTAAGGAAGCCTGAAAGCGCTGCTGTTACTACACACCGCGCAAAGCTGAATAGATATTTATTTCGCATAATTTGTTACAATTTCTTTAGAACAACCTGTTCGTTCATCATTTCGTTTAGCTTTTTAAAAAATTCGCGCAAGCTGGCGTAGCTTTCTTTAAAATAAACGGAATTATTAAAGTTTAGCGTATACCTTAGCACCAGGACACCCTCCAATTCGCCGGTGATCCGTTTAAATGTGATGCTATTGTCGGGCATGCTCAAACTTATACTATTAGGCATTGCATCAACTTTATATCCTACCGGTATTTTGTAATTACCATATATTGTATTGTTATTAAGACAAGAGAAATCAATGTCTGTATACCTGCTTTCGCTTAAAAAGGGATAATTAAAGGCCGCGGAAAATAAATTAGCCTTAAAGTAGATGTAATCCCCATCCGAGCCGGTTAGATCAAGATTGAAGTTGATATTCTGGACTAACGGCAGCGTGTCAGCTTCCATGTTTTCAAACTTAACTGAGGCAATTCTTAAGCTGTTGTCAGAACCTGACAAGGTTTCAATGTATTTCTTTTCGCCGTCTGTTTTTAATTTTGTTATGGCCTTTATTCTGTGATAACTAAAACTGCTTACCCTGGCAGTTCCGATCATTTTTCCAGAAGGCCCGATCTCGGCATTTATTGCTGTAACCTCCCTCGATGGGCTTGTATTCCCTAAAAACAACAGCTCATACTTTTCTGTATCCTTATCCAAATAAAATCCAAATCCATTCAATAAGTTTGCAGGAGTTTCATTCCACGAATTGTATTTACCGCTGGCGTCAATTATATAATATTTGCTGCTGTCAACCGGAACATATACAACCGTTTTATTAAATTGGTATGGGTTAGGATATGCCGGATTAACTTTTCCATTATCGCGGGTGCTAACCAGCATGGGATAGGCAGTTACGCCAGCCTTACGAAGCAGGTGGTAAACAATAAGGTTGATTTCGGTTGAGTTGCCTGTTTTTTTGTCCCAGGCTTTTACAACCCCATCGTTCGTATAGCTTTCGTCGATATTATCCCATTTCATGTTATTTTTTACCTCGCTAAAAATATATACCATTTTGTCATTCGCTGTACTTAAATTTTTAGCCTTGCTAATTATGACATCTTCTTCTGTCAATCTCCGGTTGAACTGGCCACCGAAATTCTCGTCATCTATTTCATTCTCGCCGACTTTTTTCCATGTATCTGAAAAAGATTTATAAATAGCCCCGGTGTTTATGGAAGTTAATTGATAAAGAATACGTTGATAATTATCTCTTTTAGAACTCATATACGGTTCGCTCCGGAGCGATGGAATATTGGCCATAGCTTTTACCTCAGCTGTGTTTTTGACAAACGGCATACTGGTCATTATCAAACTCTTGTAATACAAAACACTGGGTATATCTATATTTAATTCGCTGTACCTGGTTGGAATATCTCTTTGAAAATACCAGTTTGGAAAATCACCAACTGATGCCGAGGTGAGGGTGTATTTATATTCAATTATGGATCCTTTTTGAACATTCGGGAAGGCAAAGACGATCTCGTTCCGGACCTTATCGACAGTTTGGTTATAAATAAGCTTATTATCAATCTTAGCAAATTCAATACTACCATTATTCAAGTTTATCGTTTCACCCTGCACTCCGGTTATATATTCTAAATGATTTCCGCCGTAATATTGGATGCGAACATTTGCTTCGCCTTTACCCCTATCATTGAATATTTTGGCGCGGATATGGCGCTCAAAAATTAAGTGGTACAATCTGTCGAAAGAAACGCTGGCCTTATCAAAAAGCACCTCGACGTTAGCATCCTTTTCAAAATCGCATGAAGTCATTTGAAGGTCGGTCATATCCACTTTGCCATATGGCTGTGTGGTTGGCACGGCCGAAGGGTTTTGTTGCTTAACCGTTTGAGCGCACACTGTAAAAAAAAGGCAGCACAACGCTAAAAGAATTATTGATCTGGTCATTTTTAATAAGGAGTATTGGACTAATTTAAATAATAAAGCAAATAATATGATAAAATTTAATTCCTGACGCTAAAAAGTCATGGCTTTTTTAAAACGATTTGTTCGTTGAGCATTTCGTGCATTTTCTTAAAAAACTCGAACATCTGGGGATAATATTCTTTTGAATATTCCGTCACATTATAGTTTATGTTATAGCGTACCAAAATTGAACCATCCTGTTCGGTTACAAAGCGCTTAAAGCCAAATCTTTTGTCAGGTGTGACCATATTAACGCTTTTTGGAAGGGCGTCGATTTTATACCCTGCAGGTATTTTGAAAACCCCATTTACATAATAACTCCGGGGATATGCAAAATCAATATTGGTTGTCCGGTTTTCGCTTAAAAACGGGTTGCTTTTAAGGGACGTAAACAAGTTTGCATTTAAATAAATATAATTTTCGTCAGATCCGGCCAGGTCAAGATTAAAATTAACATTTTGCACAAGTGGTAAAGTATCAATCTCCATATTCTCCATTTTAAAGGAAGATATTTTTACGTTATTGTCATTATCACGCAGATAGTCGGTATATTTTTTTTCGCCGTCTTTTTTATACCGCGTTAACACGTTGACCCGATTATAGCTTGTGCTACTAATCTGCACGCTGCCCTCCAATTTACCGCCCGGTTTTATTTCTGCATTTATTGAAACCAACTGCCTTACCGGAATTTCATTTCTCAGCTGAACAATGTCATACAGGTTTTTTGACTTATCAATGTACAGACCGGATGAATTCAATAACTCGTCAGGGATTTGGTTATATATGTTGTATTTGCCGGTAGCATCCAGGACATATTTTTTTGAACTATCAACCGGGACATAAACCACAGCCCTGTTAAACTGGGCCACCGATGTGTAAAACGGATCTACCTTGCCATGTTCTCTTGTGCTTACTACCATTGGGTACGCATTAACACCAGACTGCTTAAGCAAGTGATATAAAATCAGATTGATTTCGGCCGAGTTGCCTGTTTTAACTTCCCAGGCATGGGGGGTGCCGTCATTTGTGGACCAATCATCGTCATCGTTCCATTTCATTGAGTTTCTTACCTCCTTAAACACGTAGGCTATTTTCTCATCATTTGTTTTAAGCAATTTTGCTGTTGTAATAATCGCTTCTTCGCCGTTTAGTTTCCGTTTAAGCTGGCCTCCGAAACCGTCTGCGTCAATTAGCCGGCCTCCAACTTTGGCCCAGGTATCTGACCCTGTGTGTGCAAACCCGCCGATAGGCCTTATTGACACGAGCTGAAATCGCAGTGCTTGAACATTGTCGTTGAATGACGACATAAAAGGCTCGTCCGGAAGGGAATGAACATTGGTGAGCGCCCTGGTTTCGTTCTCAACATTGTAGGGATATGTGCCAGATGCGTCTCCCAGGCTTCGGCCATCCGTTGAGGTAGAATGCTTTGCAAATGTCCCGTCGATGTGAGAAATAGCCCTGAAATAAAAAACGTCGGGAATTGCGGTGTTAAATTCGCTGTATCGCACGGGAATCTTTTCCTGGAAATACCAATCCGGGAAATCGTAGTAACTATTTGCGTTCAGATTATACTTATATTCAATAACACAGCCCGGTTTTACATTAGGCAGGCTAAAGGTTACTTCGCTGTGGGTGTTATCGATATTTTTAGTATAAATGGACTTTTTGTCGAGTTTGGTGATCTCAATCTTTCCATCCACCAAATTAATCGTTTCAGCTTGTATGCCACTAACGTATTCAAGACGGTCGCCGCTATAAAATTTTATCTTGATATCGGCTTCATCTTTACCTTTATCATTAAAAATTTTAACGCGTTTATAAACTTCTTCTGTTATAGTTAATAAATCGGCGCCGAAATAAACAACGCCCTTATCAAAAAGAACTTCGGCGCTGGCATCTTTTTCAAAATCGCATGATGTCATTTGGAGATCTTCAATACCGATCTTTCCGAAGGGTTGTATAGCCGGAAAAGAAGACGGGGTTTGAACTTTAACCGTTTGGGCCTGAGCACTTATGGCGGCACAAAAAACCGATAAAAATAATAATAGTTTCTTCATTTGTAATAAGGTTTAATAAACGAATATAAACAATAAAGCAAATAATTAAATATTTTAATAAAATTTAATTCCCGATGCTAAAATATTATGGTTTTTTAAGAACAATTTGCTCGTTAAGCATTTAGCCCATTTTATTTCGA
>JAQBOH010000206.1 GCA_028288125.1 Mucilaginibacter sp. | reverse complement strand
GCTCGAGGGCGACCTGGCGATGAGCATATCGCGATATAGGCAATCCCTCGACCTATTGATAAAACGCCACGGCGAAGAGCATCCGTTTGTCGGATGGGGCTACATACTTATGGGAAGGGCACATGCCGCGACGGGCGAGCTACCAACGGCGCTTACCGAAATGAACCGTGGCCTTTCGGTCCTTGGCCACACCGTGAACGGCAAGAACCCGCAGTACCTGTTGGCGGAAATAGCATATTCGCGTGTACTCGATGCAACGGGAGCCCACCTAGAAGCGACGCAGATAAAAACAGACGCGGAGCGTCAGTTGAAGGGAGGAGACAGCGGCCGGTGTAGCAACTGCACCATAAGCGCCGCTGCGTTTCAATGAAGCGAATCCTCCAGCAGGGCCTGCGGATTGCCCGTATCAGTTCTGATGGGCGGGTTTGGCACTCTATCTTACGAACGAAAAATACCGCCCGTTTTTTCCTGAAATCCAAAGAACAGGTGCACTCATGCGCAACTATCTCTCACTGATACTGAAGAACGCGGCTCGCAGCAAGCGCCGTAGCTTTCTTGCGGCAGCCAGCATGGCGACATCGCTCTGTGTGCTCGGGTTGATTTTCGCGCTTTATCAAGTGCTTTTCATTGGTGGAGACGAGACGCCAGCGACGGCTCTACGTCTGATCGTCCATCACAAGGTTTCGCTTACGCAGGAACTGCCTGCGTCGTACGAGGAGAAGATTCGCAAGATCCCGGGCGTAGCGGCGGTCACGAGCCTGCGCTGGTTTGGAGGGACGTTTAGGGACCGGGGTGCTCCGAAGAATCACTTCGCTCAATTCGCCATCGAGCCGCAGGCATTTCTCATGGTGCACCCGGAGATCCATCTGTCCGCACAAGAGCAGCAGGCGTTTCTGACGCAGAAGACTGCGACGATCGCAACACGCGATCTTGCCTCCAAGCTTCACTGGCAACCCGGAGAGCGGATCACCATCGTGAACTCGACATCAACGCCTGCCCTGACGCTGGAACTGACACTCGTAGGCGTCTTCGATGCCACCAACGAAGGTTATGGGGAGACCATCTACTTCAACCACGACTATCTCGAGGACTGCATGCCGGCATCGGACAAGCGCCGGGGAATGACGCAGCAATACCATGTGGAGGCCTCTTCGAAAGAAGATGTGTTCCATGTCGCCTCGGAGATCGATAGCACCTTTGCCGAGTCACCTGCGGCGACGCTGACGGAGAACGAACGTGCCTTCATGCTTAGCTTCATCTCGTTCATCGGCAATTTGAAGGTATTCATGCTCGCAATTTGTTTTGCTGTTACGTTCACCATCATCCTCGTTTCGGCCAACGCGAGCTCCATGTCCGTCCGGGAGCGCACGCGCGAAGTTGGTATCCTCAAGACCCTGGGCGGGTGAGCGGGTTTGTGCTGGTCGACCGGAGATAGCGAGGGTCTTCGTGCATGATCACCTGGGTCATGAACTCACCAGTGTTCCTGGATGTGCGCGTTGCGATCTGATATCCATAATTTCTTCCATAGGCCCCTGCTCCATCCTTCCAATCCTTGGGATAGGTGCTCTTCGGATTCGCCATGCCTATTCCAGATGTAATGGCAGGCACAATGACCGCGGGGGGACCGAAGGTCCTGTGGACATAGATGTGCAATTTATCTGCCGTCGTGAGAGGTACCATAGCGACCAGCCTTGGGGGCAGAAGGGGAAATTGATTGGTGTGCCTAGCCGGGTCATCCGATTGATCCTGTGGAAGTGGCGCGTCTGGAAGAGAGTCCGTACTTGAACTCGAGCTGCTCGATCGGGGATCGGAGCCCCCGAATATCCCAGGGATGCGAGCTGTAACGAAACCTCGCCCGTAGGTCCTGCGACTTGAGAACTTTGTGCAACAGCGGACTGTGAACGACTAGCGAGTGCGGTAACAAGTACCTCAGCTAAACCAAAGAAACGCCTGTGACTGAAGCGCTTGTGATCCATAATTCTCCGGGCAGGAAAGTTTTCCTTGTCTCACGATAGGCGCGGGGCACATCCGTACAGTCAGGAAATGTTTGTCGCTTGTAAGGATTTGTATAGGCTGCCGCTGCTACGATACGGACCGTAGCTTCATCTAAAAAATTGGTCTGGACGACCTTTTTACTGCTCGTTTTGGAGATCTGCTATCACGATAGTGGCCCCGCATCAAAAGATGATGCGATACGCCCCGTGCATGGATATCTGTGCTGACCTGGACGTAGTCACTTCTCAGCAGACTAGATGCCTATTGTTGCATCTTCCAGTTCTATACAAATCCTTACATTGACTGACGCTTCTTTACCGCACAGCTTCTTCACTACCCTCACACTAGAGACATCATTGGAGGACTCATGGTCAGAGCATGGCTCCTTCAAAAGTCTTATGCGGGTCTCTCGTTTCTTTTTCGCATGATCGGCTTAACGCGCAGGTTCGTCTAAGGATTTCAAAAGGAGCTGGGAAGTGACGCAATATCTCGACGAAAGCAAAGAAAAGATCGAAGAGAGTGATCTTCCGCGGAGAATCGAAGCGGAAGGACGAACTCCCCGATCAAGAGCAAAGGTTGTTTTTGTCCTGATTGCCGTTCTGGCAGCCGGTATCTACCTTGTACTGCATTCGAAAGGGCACAAGGAGGTTTCTGCAAGCTCCGGGAACGAGAGCCAGGCCGTCATCATTCACGCGGGAGTGGCGAGAGAAGGCGACATTGGCATTTATATCGATGCCCTCGGCACCGTGACGCCAATATCAACAGTCAATATCTACAGCCAAGTGAGCGGAAGGGTCGTTGCGGTTCATTACCGTGAAGGTCAGACGGTGCGCAAAGGGGACCCACTCCTCGAGATCGATTCACGGCCCTACGAAGCACAATTGCAACAAGCCGAGGGTTTACTTGATCGGGATCGCGGAGTCCTTAAGCAGGCGGAGATCAACCTGGCGCGCTATAAGGAGGCGTTCGCAGAGCACGCTGTCGCTAAGCAAATTCTCGATGATCAAGAACAGTTGGTCGTTCAGGATCAGGGAACCGTCAAGTATGACCTCGGACAAGTTGAGAATGCCAAAGTTCAACTAAGTTATTGCTACATTTCGTCCCCCATCTCAGGGAGAGTGGGCCTGAGGCTTGTTGACTCCGGCAATCTCGTTGCTTCGGCCACTTCAAGCCCGCTGCTTGTGGTCACTCAGCTGCAGCCGATAACCGTTGTCTTCAATATGTCGGAAGACCATCTCGGTGAAGTTCAATCGCGGCTGCGCCAACATACTCCTCTCGTTGTTGATGCGTTCGATCGTGCCGCACAAACCAAAGTCGCTACGGGAGCGTTGTTGACGCTCGATAACCAGATTGACACTTCGACCGGAACAGTTCGCTTCCGTGGCGAGTTCACGAACCGCGACCTCGCTCTGTTTCCGAACCAGTTCGTCAATGCGCGTTTGCTGGTCCACAGCTTGAAGGGCGTTGTTCTTGTCCCAAGCGCCGCAATCCAGCGCAATGGAACGCAAGCCTTTGTGTTTGTCGTCAACAGCAACAATACAATCTCAATTCGCAACGTTGCCGAACGGAGCACGGACGGTAATGCAACAGCAGTGGAAGGTTTACATGCGGGGGAGAGAGTGGCATTGTCGAGCTTCGATAAGTTGCAGAACGGGACTCCGGTCACGATCGTGCAACGAACCGATGGCGCGAACGGTCTTTCGACCGGAGGCGGGTTGTGAGTCCTTCCCGCCCCTTCATTCTTCGCCCGGTGGCGACCGCGCTGCTTATGGTGGCGATCCTGGTCGTCGGCGCTGCCGCCTATCTCAAACTGCCGGTATCGGCATTGCCTGAGGTGGAGTATCCCACGATTCAAGTGCGGACCTTCTATCCAGGCGCCGGCCCGGACGTGATGTCCTCTGCTGTCACAGCTCCCCTCGAACGGCAGTTTGGCCAAATACCCGGCCTGACGCAGATGACCTCCACGAGTTCGGACGGTAGTTCGTCTATCGTGCTGCAATTCACCTTGAGCCTGAATATCGATGTCGCCGAACAAGAGGTCCAGGCTGCCATCAACGCGGCTCAAAGCTATCTGCCGACGGACCTTCCGGTACCTCCTGTGTATAGCAAATCAAATCCGGCCGACGCGCCGGTGTTGACGCTCGCTCTGACGTCCAAGATCCTTCCATTGTCGAAGATCGAGGATCTGGCAGATTCATGACTTTCCCCAAAGATCTCGCAACTTAGTGGAGTGGGGCTAGTAACTATCAGCGGTGGCCAGAAGCCCGCTGTTCGGATCCAGGTTAATCCGACGGCGTTGGCGGCCTATGGGATCAGCCTTGAGGATTTGCGAGCCGCGCTTGTCAGTACGAGCGTCAATTCCGCAAAGGGGACGTTCGACGGACACACGCAAAATTATCAGATCAATGCGAACGACCAGTTGCT
>JAQBOH010000204.1 GCA_028288125.1 Mucilaginibacter sp. | reverse complement strand
CCCTACCCTGATTGTGGCATACGGCGTCCAATCCGGTGAAAATTACTGGTACGACCGTACCGACGTATGGAAAAACGAGCGCCTGCTGGACTTTACCCCGCAGGCTATCCTAGATGCACGCTCCCGCCGCAGGACGACATCGGAATACGGCGACTACGGGCATATTGAAGTATCGAAGTATGTTAAACAAATAGCAGACGGCGGTACAAAGGTTAACCTCGGCTCACACGGGCAGCTACAGGGCCTTGGCGCGCACTGGGAGCTATGGATGCTGGCCCAGGGCGGTATGACGCCATTGCAGGCCATCCACTGCGCTACGATAAACGGGGCATCTTATTTGGGAATGGAAAAAGAGATCGGCTCGCTGGAGACCGGCAAGCTGGCGGATTTGATCGTGTTAAACGCAAATCCTTTAATAGACATCCGCAACAGCGAGAAAATAAAATACGTAATGGTAAACGGCCGTTTGTATGATGCAGAGTCGATGAACGAGATCGGCAACCGCGACAAACCGCGTCTTCCTTTCTGGTGGCAGCAAAGCCATGGTGCAACAAGCAGTCAGCCTACCGGAAATGTCGAGACGTATTTATTTGGCGTTCAGGATGGAGACTAGGGAGATTTTAGATTTACGAATTACAATTTTAGATTTATAGTAAACCGTCATGACATTCTTTATAAGTTTAAAATCGTAATTCTTAAATCCCTAATACCTGTTTCAATTTACCATACCCGGTTTTACTCACCGGTATTTTAGCCCCGGATTTTAATATCGCCAGGTGAGCGTCCTTTTCGTAGGGGTCGATGCGGGTTATTTGCTGTATGGCTATCATGTACGAACGGTGCACCCGCACAAAGTGCCGCGGATCGAGCGTTTGTTCGAAAAAGTTCATCGTTTTATTTTTCAGGAAAGAGCCTTCGGCGGTGTACACGCTTACATAATCGTCATCGGCGGCTAAATATTCAACATCCTGCACGGGGATGATCTTTACCTTTGTGCCCGTTTTAACCACAATGCGCTCATGCTGTGCCGGCGATTGTGCCGCCGTTTCGAGCAATTCTTCCGTTTGTTTTGGTTTTGGAGCGGTTTGCGCCTTTTCCAAATATTTTTCGATCGCCTTAGTAAAGCGGTCTTTGCTGAATGGCTTCAGCAGGTAATCAACTGCATGGGTTTCAAAAGCTTTTATGGCGTATTCATCAAAAGCGGTGGTAAATATTACCGCGGGCTGCTGCTCAACCAGCTCGAGCATCTCGAAACCATTAATTTTTGGCATCTGCACGTCCAAAAAAACAAGGTCGGGCTGGTGCTGCTGGATAGCCTTAAGCCCTTCAAAGCCATCCTTGCATTCCTGGATAACTTCAAACTGCTCAAAACCCTGCAAATACTCCTTTACCACCATGCGGGCTAAAGGCTCATCATCAATAATTAAGACGCGTATCATCGTTTATAGCTGCGGTACTTTAATAATTGTTGTAAATATATTATCATTTGCATGAGTTTCAATCAAATCATTTCGGGCAAACAACAAATATAAACGGCGCTGCACACCTCTTAACCCAAAACCGGTTCCTTTTTTAGGTCGTGACGTTTGCGGATCGTAGGGGTTTTGAATCATAATTACCAGGTAGTTGTCCTCGATTTCTCCCCTTATACTCACCACCACATCACCGGTTGTATCATACAAGCCAAATTTTATTGCATTTTCAACAATCGGCTGCAGCAGCATAGAGGGCAATATGGCTTCGCCGCATGTTTTGTCGCAGCTGATCTCGGTTTGCAGCCGGTGCCCGAAGCGTACCTTTTCGATCTCGAGGTATAAATTAAGGTGCTGGAGCTCTTCATTTAAAGTAACCCTTTGCTGATCATCCTTCTTTAAGGTACCCCGCAAAAAGTCGGAAAGCTGGTGGATCATTTTGCGGGCCTCGTCCGGCTTAAACCCAATGAGCGCGTTGATAGAGTTAAGGCTGTTAAACAGGAAATGCGGCTGCAGCTGCTGCCGCAGGTTATACAGTTCGGCATCACGCGCCAGCTGTTCGGCTTCCGACTTACGTTTGTCATTTTCTTTCTGGTCGATCATCGAATAATAGATGATACTGATCATCGCCATCCATCCTATCGCCAAAAAATCAATAAAAGCTCTGATAAAGACCGACCGTATTAAAAACTGGGTATAGGCCGCATCAGAAGTGATCAAAGGCAATATCCACCTGCAGCCAAAAGCACATAAAGCTGCCAGCGCGACATACCAGATCAGTATATTGATATAACTGCCCTGCGACGGCTGATAATACCGCAGGGTATTGTTTATGAGCCAACACGCAGCAGCCAGCAGCAGCGAGCTTACGATCCCGTCGGCAGCCGCTATATACCAGATAAATCCAAAGCTATGTATGAGATAGGTTTGCACACCCGCCCATAGTAACCCGCATGTAATAAATGCGGCAAGCAGCTTTGAAGAAATCAGTGTGGGTGAGGCCATTTGTTGGAGTCAGTAAAGTCCGGAAAGTCAGTAAAGTTTGAGTTAGTTAGTTTTAAGTGTTTTACGTAATGAATTAAGCATTGCCAATATTTCTTCATATTGATGATACAGTTTTGTAAAGTCATCTTGTTGCAGTAAATTTCTTCTTTGGGCAAGGAACAAACATCCAACAACTTCAATATCCGAACGTAACGCGTAACTTAAAAATCTGTTAAATTCTGAATTGGACTGGGCTGTTGAGCCTTCTGCTATATTTAAAGAAACCGAATCAGCAGCTCTTTTAATTTGCGCTGATAAAATGAATAATTCATCTTTTGGAAATGTCTTTGTTAGCTCGTGAACATCGGCCGCAAGATCGACAGCCTTTTGCCAAACAATTAACTTTTCAAACTTAAAACCCATAGTTTTTATACTTCGATTTCTACTTTCGGACTTTTCCGACTTTACAGACTTTACTGACTTTCCCTACTAATAATAACTTCTAATGTCTACCCCTGCAAAAATCGACACACCTTTGAGTACCAGTATTTTATCACTGTTTGGCGGGGCGGTCATTTTCATCCGTTTATCATCGACACTCGCGAACACGGCTGCCAGGTCGGATACTACCTGCCAGTGCGAGGGTACAATAATTTTGGTGCCGCCAAATATCTGGGTGATATCAATGATTACCCTACCGGTGATATCGGCTTGTGTAAAGTCAAGCTCGGCACCGCCGAACACGTTGACAATCTCGCCGCCCTTAAAGTCCTTTGAAAGAATGGTTTTTTTAACGCCGCCAAATACCGACGTAGCGTCAAGATAATCGTCACCGGTTGGCCCATAAGTGCGCGATTCGCTTGGCGGTACGGTTGATGAGGCGGCATCAGGCGCGGGATTGTTTGGACTGAAGCCAAAGCTGTTTTTTCCATCCCACCTATTCCCATATTTGTTTTTCCAGTAATCGTTATCGAAGCGGCTGTTTCGCCGTAATATCATCCACAGACCAAAACCGATTATGGCCAGCGGCCATACGATATGCTCCGCGCCGTTAAAATTTTCATTCAAAAGAAATATAATACCCAACGCTATAAGAATGTAAGATGAGGGTTTATGAAAATTGGTCCTGGCACCAACAAATAGCCCCCAGCCAATCAGCCACATGGGCCAGGTAAACAGCCAGTGCGGGAAGAAAAAGAAATCAAACTGCCGGATGAGCAGCATAGCGCCAACGGCGAGTAAGATGATCCCTGCCAGGGCTTTGCCATTGCGGGGATTATGCGGTTGTCCTATATTATCGTTAATCATTATTTTGCTAATTTTAATCTTAGCCAAAACTAAGGTAACATTATATGTATGCCAAACAAAAATTGGCGGTTTATTTAAACAAGTCGGTGAGTGGGGATTATATGTCGGTGAATAATATTAAGGCAGGTTTACTTTTAGCTATCAAAAGAATTTATCACCGTTTATTTGAGCATATTTTTTCAATTACAAACTCAACTCTATGGCCTACGTGATTTCAATTTCAAAAATATTAACAGTAAATAACTGTATATTTAAATTTGATAACAAGTAAAAGGACAGAAAACTCTATGAATTTAATATCGGACATTATTAGTGAGCTCTTACAAACTGAACAATCGCTAGAATCGCCTTTATTAAAAACTAAAGTTTTAGCAACCAGAGTAAATAACGTTCAACTTTTAGAATGGTGTAACGACGAATTGACTGGATACTCGAATGAAAAAGAAATACCATATTATCGGAAAACTAATGGCTTTATTACAGCGAATTATTTAAATGGTAATTATAAATTTTCTGACGGCGTAATTCCAATAGATCAGCTTTCAAAAACAGCCCAAAAAACTATTAAACTAATAACTTTAGATCAAGGCATTAAAACCATTGAATCTTATGCCTTGAAATCGAAACAAATTGGTTTACAATTTATCGCTGAAGTTGTGAGAGGAGTGCAATCAAGCCTACAAGAACAGAATCCCTATTTACAGATATTATCAATGAAATCTACTGCACCTAGCGGATTTGCAAGTAATATTATTTCAACGGTGAGGGCAAAATTATTGGAATTTATGTTGTCTCTTGAAAAAGAATTTGGAACGACTACAGAAATTGAAAATCTTAAACAAAAAAACGCATTAATCACTACAATCATGAATCATACGATTATTAATAATGGCAATGCTAATGTTGTGAATACTGGCGATCATTCAAATGTGACCGCTAATATTACCTTCACAGGAAACAAAAATTTGTTGAAAGAGCAGT
This sequence comes from Mucilaginibacter sp., assembly GCA_028288125.1. Lineage (GTDB taxonomy): Bacteria > Bacteroidota > Bacteroidia > Sphingobacteriales > Sphingobacteriaceae > Mucilaginibacter. The sequence goes on along the minus strand of JAQBOH010000204.1, from coordinate 6,462 downwards.
TTGAGAACCACGGTGTATCCAAGGATGATATTGATAGCCTCATAACTGTTATAGATACTCCAAATGAAAATTCTAATTCAAACTATAACTCTGAGGTAAACAGCTGGATTAAAATAATGATGGGCAAAGCACTAGACGGCACTTGGCAAATTGGTATAGCAGCAGCTGGCGGTCTCATTGCTGAAGTGTTGAATCATTATTATGGAGTCCATTAATCAATATAGAAAAGCTTGAAAATTTACTTTTCAAGCTTTTAATAGTGCAATTCAGATAACTTCTACGCCTTTTTTTGAATATACTCTGCGTCAACCTTACGGTTATGCCGCATTACCAGGTATAAGCCTGTCGCTATAATGCCAACCGGCCAAACTATTCTATCGGCGTTGTGCACGTTTTCGGTAAATAAAAACATCGTCCCTATAAAGATCAATACCGCCCAAACCGGTTTCCTGAAATTGTGTTTCCCGCCCATATAAAGGCCATAACCTATCAGCCACATGGGCCAGCTAAACAGCCAGTGCGGAATAAAAAACAGGTCGAGCTGGTCGACCAGCAGCATACCGCCAATGATCAATATGATGATGCCGGCGATTGTGCGGCCATTGTGTTTGTAGTTTGTATCTTTTATCGGAGTTTCCATTGTTTTCAATTTTAAATCTTACCCAAAAGTATGGTGATAAAACACTTCCGGCAATTAAAAATTGGCAGGCGGATGGGAGAAGTCGGCGGGAATGGATTATTTGTCGGTGAAAACAATCCCTTAAACTTACGAAGATTTGAAATCTTCGTAAGTTTTTCTTTTCAAACCTCAGGTTCCTGCTGGCTTAAACAGTGGAAACTGCCCAAGCCCCATATTATATGGGTTGAATCGATGCCAATCACTTTACGGCCGGGAAAACAGCTTTGCAATATATCCAGTGCTTTTTCATCATTTTTTGAGCGATAAGTAGGCACAACTACAGCCGAATTGGCAATATAAAAGTTAGCGTATGAGGCCGGCAGGCGCTGGCCGTCATAATACACCGGGTCAGGCATGGGCAGTTCAATAATATTTAGCTGCTTGCCATTAAGCAGGCGCATGGTTTTTAAGGTCTGAAGATTTTCCTGCAGGATGTCGTAATTCTCATCCTGCCTGTTTTCCTCAATTACCGTTACTACGGTATCCTCATTTACAAAACGGGTGATATCGTCAATATGTCCATCGGTATCATCACCAACAATCCCGTCGCCAAGCCATAAAATTTGCTCCACGCCATAATAATTTTGCAGGTACGCTTCTATCTGCTGCTGATTTAAATGGGGATTACGGTTTTTATTCAGCAGGCAGGCTGTAGTCGTTAAAACGGTCCCTTGCCCGTTAAAATCAACCGATCCGCCTTCCATTACAATGCCGGGATGATAAACCGGCAATCCGAAACGTTCCGCGATCTTTGTTGGGATAACATCATCGAGATCAAATGGCGGATATTTATCACCCCATGCGTTGTATCCCCAATCAACGATCACCTTTTGCTTTGTTTGTTGATTGATCAAAAACGCCGGGCCATGGTCGCGGCACCAGGCGTCGTTTGTCGGGAATTCAAAAAACTCAACATGCTTAAGGTCAACTCCAACTAACGCCAGCTGCTGTTTGGCAAAGGCAGCCATTTGCTCGCCGGCCACGTTTATCCGCACCAATTCGCCCCCGGTAAGTACCTTTATAAATTCGCAGTATTGCGGATAGATCAGATCCAGTTTACCCGGCCATGATTCTTCCTTATGCGGCCAGCTTAGCCAGGTAGCGGTATGCGGATGCCATTCTGGTGGAAAGTAAAAGCCATTTTGTTTGGGGAGGTTCATGGTCGATAGTTCATGGTTCATAGCCTTTTACTTGTCATTGCGAGCGTAGCGCGGCAAACTCGTCGCTTGTTTAAACTAGCATGCGAGGAGTTTGCTTCGTCGTTCCTCCTCGCAATGACAAAGCGGGCGAAATTATAAAATTAGTCTTCGTCAATCAACCGCTTCGTTATCGGCTCATATGTATCAATACGCCTATCCCGTAAAAATGGCCAGTGACTGCGGTAGTAGTCCGACTTTTCAAGGTCAAGCTCCTGCACAATAACTTCTTCATTACCATGCGATGCGTGGTAAATAACACTGCCAAACGGATTTTAAACAATAGATCCGCCCCAGAATTTTAAACCTTCTTCCTCTCCTACCCGGTTCACACTAACCACGTGTACCCCATTTGCAATGGCATGTGAGCGCTGGATGGTTTGCCAGGCGTTGTATTGTTCGGTATTGGTGGCTTCGTCCTGCGTTGCGGCCCAGCCTATGGCGGTGGGATAAAATAATATTTCGGCGCCCATTAAGGCTGTGATACGTGCGGCTTCAGGGTACCATTGGTCCCAGCAGATAAGCACGCCTATTGTGGCATACTTGGTTTTGAACACTTTATAGCCCAGGTCGCCGGGGGTAAAGTAAAATTTTTCGTAAAAACCCGGGTCATCCGGGATGTGCATTTTGCGGTATTTACCGAGGTAAGCGCCATCGGCATCTAAAACAGCGGTGGTATTATGGTAAACACCCTTTGCACGTTTTTCAAAAAGCGAAGCAATGATGACGACGTTCAATTCCTTCGCAACCGCTGAAAGCGCGTCGGTCGATGGCCCGGGTATGGCCTCGGCCAGTTTAAAATTGTCGTAATTCTCCACATCACAAAAATAAAGAGACGTGAAAAGCTCTTGTAAACAAACCACCTGCGCGCCTTTTTGGGCCGCTTCCCGTACTTTGCTTATCGCTTTATCTAAATTTTCCTGCTTATTGGCTGTACAAGCCATTTGTACCAGGCCGACTTTTACTATGCTCATCCCGCTAAAAATTTCCGCAAAAGTAGTTTTTTTATTTAGTGATTGGAGATTAGTGGATTGAGATTAGTGGGACAAAATATAATTTGACAGGGTACCAATAATCAACGCAATCCCTAAATCATTAAAATCAGCGGTCCTACTTGTACTTCCAGTTCCTTGTCTTTCCCTCAGCGATCCATTCTAAAGCGGTTTCCATCCGCTTTTCCCGCGTAGCGTCCGTTTTTGCTTCGGTTATCCATTCGGCATATTCGCGTTTCTGTGAGGGGCTAAAGCGGTTAAATCCGGCAACGGCTTTTGGGTCCTTCGACAAAAAATCAATAAAATATTGCGGTGTTTCCAATGTTGCCCTTTCAGCGGGAACAGGTTTTTTGGCAACCTTTTCGCCTTTTTCATTTAAAGCGACGGCCTGCTGTATCAGATCTACAAGTATTTCCTTTGAGGGCAAATCGGCAAGCGAAGTGATCCGTCCGATACTGCCCGCCGAGGCATCGCCTCGTTTTATAACTTTTGCGGTATCGTTTAATAATGCCACTTTCCAGAAACCAAATGCCAAATGTTGTTTAAAGGCGGCCATCTGGCATACCGGCCCCTTATAATCAAAAAATGGGAACCCCCATTTAATGGTTTCGGTAATCATCGGCGCGGCCTCGTGAACCACCTGCCTGATATAAGTTAAAACGGGTTTTGCAAAGTCGGCCGATTTGGCGATGTATGCATCTACACGGCTATCGAAATTTTCCATTCGATAAAGTTAGCACTTATCCCGAAAATGTATAAACAAGTATGAAATCCCGGTGCTTTTTTTGCAATACCTTTTTTATCTCAATATCCGCAAAATCAATGACTAATGACTAACCAACCAAATCCCTGAATAACTGTATATGCCAGCTATCCTTAAAGGGCACTTCCCATTTGGTTTGCAGCTCGCTTAGGTTTTGAACCATGTTGTTAAACACGATCGTATCGGTATTGATGCTGCCTTGTTTTAGCATATCCTCAAAATCGTGCCGCGGCGCCGAGAGCACTTCGTTTCCTCCGCGGTAAGCCAGGTTAAACCGGTCGAGCAGGCTGATGTGAAACTGCTGTTCCAGATGCTTAATAAAATTAACCGACTTATCTATAGAACATCCGCTGGCCCCGGCCTGGCTTTCATCAACCAGCAAGATCAAAAAGCGGTTATACCTAACCTCGCCCGCCGCTTTTAGCTGGTTGTTGTGCGCTGTCCAGCCGGTGGTAAAGCTGTCCAGTTCAGTTTTTATTTGCTGTACTTCATCATCCGTCAGCTTCCTGTCCGACTGATAAACCCAAACCCGTGAATTTTCTGAAAATTGCATGTGCAAAGCTATGCATTTTATTAACTTCGGGTTTAAATTTGTTGTCATGCCAGCATCAGTTTCTCCGGTTAAAAAAACAGGAATAATCGTATTCTTTATCACAGCATTATCCCTTTGCTATAGCTTTAAAACCGGCATGAGCGACCAGGAGTGGCTGACTTGGGCTAACAGGTGCCTTACCCAATCATACGACCCTTCCGGGGATGCCAAACTGAAGAAATTCGAGCTCTCCGTTACCGGCGATTACTTTCTGCGGCTGCGCAAAACTTACGCGAAGGGCAAACAGGAGTATTATTCCTTCAACCTGCACCACCTGAATGATATGAGTTATCTTGGCAGTACAGTGTCGGGTACGCTGGAATTAAAGACCATTGCCGACGACATCATCGTACAAACCTATAATGACCGCAACGGCGATGTGGATTCAATGACCACAGTGCTTAATATCCCCGTAAAAAACATGGAGCCCGAGCGATTGGACAGCCTGCGTGAGGCGTTGAATTATTTTAAAGCGAAGGGGTTATAACCCATTTGCCCTTACGGTGATCTCTGCAATATCCAGCACCTGTATTTCCTGCTCCTTATTCTCGTGCTTTACGCCATCGCGGAGCATGGTCATGCAAAAAGGACATGCAGCTGCTACCACCTGTGCCTTTGCTTCCAGTATGTCGGCCATCCGTTCTATATTAATGTCTTTCATGCCTTTTTCGGGCTCTTTAAACATTTGTGCGCCACCAGCGCCGCAGCATAACCCGTTTGATTTGCAGCGTTTCATTTCCACCAGTTCGGCATCTAAAACTTCCAAAGCCTTACGTGGTGCTTCATAAACGTTGTTGCCGCGACCTAAATAACAGGGGTCGTGATATGTGATGCGTTTGCCTCTAAAGCTCTCCCCGCCTTCTGCAGTTAACTTGCCTTCATCGATCAGCTGCTGTATCAGCTGCGAATGGTGGATCACTTCGTAATTGCCGCCCAAGCCGGGATATTCGTTTTTTATCGTATTAAAACAATGCGGACAGCCGGTTACGATCTTTTTGATTTGGTAAGCATCCAGCACCTGTATATTGGCTATGGCCTGCATCTGGAACAAAAACTCGTTGCCCGCCCGTTTAGCAGGATCGCCAGTGCAGCTTTCTTCCGTCCCCAATACAGCATAATTGATACCCACGTGCTGCAATATTTTGCAAATATCGCGGGTTATTTTTTGCGCGCGCTCGTCAAAGCTGCCTGCACATCCTACCCAAAATAATATCTCGGGGGCTTTTCCCTGTACAGCCATTTCGGCCATGGTTGGGACTGTTATTTCGGATTTCGAATTTTCCATTTCGGATTTATTGCTCTTCTACGCTTAAAAACTGCCCACTGCTACTGCCAACTGCCAACTACTCTTCCTTCCAATTAAACCTGTCGGCGTTACTGTACTTCCAGGGCGCGCCGTTGTTTTCCATATTCCCAAACATATTGTTCAGGCTGGCCGGCGCTTGTGATTCTTCCATCACAATATACCTCCGCATTTCCGTTATAATCTCAAGCGGGTTTATGTTTACAGGGCAGGCTTCAACGCAGGCGTTGCAGGTGGTGCAGGCCCAAAGCTCCTCTCGGGTGATATAGTTATCCAGCAAAGTTTTGCCATCCTGGTGATCCTTGCCGTGCTTGTCGATATTGTTGCCTACCTCGGTAATGCGGTCGCGGGTATCCATCATGATCTTGCGGGGCGATAGCAATTTGCCCGTAATGTTAGCCGGGCAAACCGAGGTACACCTGCCGCATTCGGTACAGGTATAAGCTTCCATCAGGTTTTTCCAGGTCAGGTCGGTCGCGTCCTTCGCGCCGAAGCGCCCGGGTTCGCCTGAACTTTCAGGGACAAACGAAGGGTCGAGCATGGCTTTAACTTCGTTGGTCACGGACGCCATATCGGTAAACTCACCTTTTGGTTTCAGGTTGGAATAATACGTATTGGGAAAGGCCAGCAGGATATGAAAATGCTTGGAGTAGGGCAAATAATTCAAAAAAGCCAGTATCCCGATGATATGGAACCACCAGCAAACGCGCTCGGTGATTGCCAGGCCAGGAGCATTGCCGGGCAACAACGGCCCGATGAATGTACTTATCGGGAAACTACCCGCTTTTATATAATGGCCATAATTTAACAGCTGCAACTTGTAGTCCGCGGCGTTCATGATTAAAAAGGCGGTCATCAAAAGAATTTCGATGATGAGAATATAATTGGCATCCGTTCGCGGCCATTCGGTCATTTCAACACCCCGGAAACGTTTTAA